>JBIKQS010000251.1:0-4075 GCA_044349575.1 Crocinitomicaceae bacterium | reverse complement strand
TCCGGCATAAGAATTAATGCTAACGCAAAACGCAATAAATAACGCAAACAACGAAATCTTTTTCATAGTTGAGAAAAAAGCTTTTCGTTAAGACGTAGAATGAAGCTTTTCGTTGCTTTACTTAATCTGATTTGGATCTTTTGAAGCCTTATCATTAAATTTCTTTTGAAGATTCATCCAATAATAGAATCCAAAAAATCCAAGAACTATTAACGAATAATTAAAAATATTACCAACTACTTCAAAAAATTTAAAAGTTGAAGTCAATAAATCTCCAATTGCATAAATTACGTCGGATGAACTCATAAAAAATATTTTTACAAAGAAAATAAAAAAAATTGATTATCCAAAACTAATTAAAACTCACCTAAAAGTTCTAGTGTTTCTTTTGCAGATTCTTGTTCTGCAAGTTTTTTTGCACTACCTTTTCCTCGCCCATATCTTTTTCCGTTAATCTCTACTTCAACTTCATAAACCCAACCACTGCCGGTGTTTACCTCTTTCAGTACATCAAATGTGAGTTGTAACTTTTTCTTTTGGCACCAGATAAAAAGCTTTGATTTAAAATCTATCTCTTCTTCCAAGAGTCGATTGATATTGACATAATTTCTAAAAACATAATTTTGAACAGACTTTTTTACAGAATCATAGCCGCCATCTAAGTAAATAGCACCAAGTATGGCTTCAAATGCGTTTCCTTCTAGTGTATTCAAATTGATTGACCGAGCCTGATTATACCGCAAAATATCACGGATATTCATAGCTTCCCCTATATCTGAGAGCGTTTTTCTATTAACTATTTTTGATTTTATCCGCGTTAAATAACCCTCGTCTTCGTCTTCAAATTTGACAAATAAATAATCTGCCACAACGGAATCAAGAACTGAATCACCCAAAAACTCAAGTCTTTCATTAGAAAATTCTATTTCTTGATTTCTGAATGATTTATGAGTGATTGCTTTAAAGAAGTATTTTAGTTCCTTCGGGCGATAACCAAATTTCTTTAGTATAAACCCAATTAACTCAAGTTCTTCTTTGCTTTTAGAGGGTTTGAAAAGGTTTTTTACCAAGTCAAAAGATTACTTACTGAATTTTTTTACTATGACACTCGTGTTGTGACCACCAAAACCAAATGTGTTTGATAGAGCAACGTTTACCACTCGTTTTTGTGCGGTATTGAACGTGAAATTTAACTTATTGTCCAATTCCGGATCATCTGTAAAATGATTGATGGTAGGCGGAATGATGTCATTTTTGACAGCTAAAACACAAGCAATGGCTTCAATTGCTCCTGCTGCACCCAACAAATGTCCTGTCATTGATTTTGTTGAGCTTATATTCAAATTATAGGCATGTTCACCAAATACAGCTTGGATCGCTTTTACTTCGGCAACATCGCCAAGAGGGGTTGAAGTTCCGTGAACATTGATGTAATCTATATCACTTGGTCTAATCTCAGCATCTTCCAGCGCCGCCAACATGGTGTTTCTTGCCCCAATCCCTTCAGGGTGTGGAGCAGTCATGTGATAGGCATCACCAGACATTCCTCCTCCAATAACTTCTGCGTAAATGGTTGCTCCTCGTTTTATAGCGTGCTCATATTCTTCAAGAACTAAAGCTCCACCGCCCTCACCTAAAACAAAACCATCACGATCCACATCAAAAGGTCTAGATGCCGTCTCAGGAGAATCATTCCGTGTAGACAATGCTTTTAAGGCATTGAATCCACCCATTCCCATTTCATTAACGGCAGCTTCGGATCCTCCCGTGATAATGGCATTCGCTTTTCCGAGTCTAATTAAATTAAAACTATCAATAATAGCATTGGTAGAGGACGCACATGCTGAAACAGTCACATAATTTGGACCTCTAAATCCGTACTTAATTGAAATATGACCCGCAGCTATATCCGCTATCATTTTAGGAATGAAAAACGGATTAAATCTTGGAGTACCATCTCCAGCAAAAAACTCACGCGCTTCCTCTTGAAATGTCTTTAATCCTCCAATTCCTGATCCCCAAATAACACCAACTCGGTTTAAATCAAGTCCGTCGAAATTTATCAATCCAGAATCTTCAACTGCCTGAGTAGCTGTAACTAGAGCGTACTGAGAAAATTGATCTAATTTCCTCGCCTCTTTTTTATCAATGAAATCTTCCACTTGAAAGTTTTTTACCTCACAAGCAAATAAAGTCTTGAATTTAGAAGCATCAAAATAAGTAATTGGCGCAGCTCCACTTTTTCCAGACACTAACGAATCCCAATATTCTTGAACAGAATTTCCAATGGGAGTTAATGCACCTAGACCAGTAACAACAACGCGCTTTAGAACCATACTTATTTAATGACTAAGAAATTATACAAAGGGAAAAACCTGTTATCCGTTGTTCTGAATGTAATCAATTGCAGCACCAACAGTTTGGATTTTTTCTGCTTGTTCGTCAGGAATTGCAATGTTAAATTCTTTTTCAAATTCCATGATTAACTCAACAGTATCAAGTGAATCCGCACCTAAGTCAGTAGTAAAGTTAGCCCCGTCATTAATTGAAGCTTCATCCACATTCAATTTATCAACAATAATTGAAATAACTCTTGATCTAATATCTGACATTTTTAATTTTTTTTGGTTAATAAGGTGCAAAGAAAAAAACAAACAATTAAATATCAAAATAAAAACGCATTTAATTTATAATCAGCTATAAATTATTTTACAAAAGATACGTTTTACTCCACTTTTTCTAATTGTCATGTAAATTTTGTCTTCAACAACTTGTAAAATACGTACGATTCAATTTTGCTAATTTTCAGTTTAAATTTAGTAAGCCAAAAGTTCACTAATTGCCTGAGAAAAACGGTCGATAGGCAAAAATTGATTTTCCAGCGAAGACGTAAATGGAACGGGCGTATCCAATGATGCAACTCTTTTTACAGGTGCATCCAAGTGCTCAAAACAATTTTCCGTAATTAAAGCCGCTATTTCTCCTCCAATACCGCCCGTCATACAATCTTCGTGAAGAACGATTACTTTTCCAGTTTTACGAACGCTTTTATAAATTGTATCTAAATCAAGCGGTAAAAGTGTTTTTAAATCAATTATTTCTAGAGAAATTTCTGGATATTCGGCAGTATAATTTTTTGCCCAGTGAACTCCCATTCCATAGGTGATTACAGACAATTGATTTCCGCTTTTCTCAATACTAGCTTTACCAATTTCAACAGTATAATAATCATTTGGTATTTCTGCTTTTAGGCTTCTGTACAGGAATTTATGTTCAAAAAACAGCACTGGATTAGGGTCTTCAATACTAGCATTTAGCAAACCTTTGGCATCAAAAGGATTGGATGGATAAACCACTTTCAATCCTGGCGTATGAACAAACCAAGCTTCATTACTCTGCGAGTGAAATGGTCCTGCTGCTGTTCCTGCACCAGTTGGCATGCGAACAACCACATCTGCATTTTGTCCCCAACGCCAATGCATTTTTGCTAAATTATTGACGATTTGATTGAATCCACAACTCACAAAATCAGCAAATTGCATTTCAACAATTGCTTTCATTCCTGAAATTGACAGTCCTAAACCGGCGCCAACAATGGCTGATTCACAAATAGGCGTATTTCGAACTCGGTCTTTTCCAAACAAATCGACAAAACCTTCGGTTACCTTGAATGCACCACCGTATTCGGCAATGTCTTGGCCCATTATAACCAAATCAGGATATTTTTGCATGGATTGACGCAATGAATCCTGAACGGCATCAATGAAACGCTTTTCAGATTTTTCACCACTTGCTACTTGAACTGATTGACTATGTGGTGCGTAAATATCGTTTAATTCACGCTGCAAATCCGGAGTTATCTTCGGTTCTGCCAAAGCAGTTTCGAACGAATTTTGAATATATTCTTTGTGCTCTTCGCGAATACTATTCTCCAATTGATCGGTTAACACACCTATTTCCTTCAAATAGAGCGTATAATTGTCAATCGGATCAAATTTAGCCTTTTCATCTTGCAAACCTTCCGGATAGTATTTTGTCCCAGATGCTTCCTCGTGACCACGCATTCGAAAAGTCA
>JBIKQS010000249.1:0-4100 GCA_044349575.1 Crocinitomicaceae bacterium | reverse complement strand
ATTTTAGTTTGTAAATTAGCGGAATAATGAAAATAGGTTCAACGGATATAGATACCATTCGCTTGCTTCGAGAGGCCAGGGGGTTATCACAAAAACAAATGGCGGATAAATTAGGAATTACGCAACAAGCGTATTCTAATTTGGAAAAGAAACCCGAGCGAGCTACACTTGAGCGATTGAGACAAATAGCTCAAATTCTACAAGTTGAATTGATAACGTTACTTGGTGAGGAAGACACCTATATTCTTCAAAGTTTCAATCAGTCGGGTGGAAACGCCGCTACCCAAATGAATATCACGCCCTCCGCAGGCGAACGAGAAATCTACGATAAATTAATTGTTTCGCTCAAGGAAGAAATTGCTTTTTTAAGGGAGTTGCAGTTGAAGAAAAAATAAGCTGTTTTCCAGTCGTTTTTCCAATAGATTAAAGTCCGTCAGTAGAAGAAGTGAAAACACGTATAATTCGTTGGTTTTTTTGGAGTATTTCCATCTTCCACCAAGAAACAGGGATGACCAATGTGCCGTTGTTTGGAGTAAGTGGAGATGGGTGAATTTAGTTTAACTTATTTTATTGAAAACTTTGGATCTTACTAATCTTTTTGAATGGCGATAATATCCTCCAAACTTTGGGATGTCCATTTTATTTCAACCATTTATTAAGTCTAGATTTTGCCTCTTCAGTTGAAACCGTTTCATTATTGATTGCTTGTTCCAATCCTAATTCAATTTTTTGTAACAAAACAAGTTGATCTATTATTTCCTCGATAGAAAATGTTTCAGGCAAATTTTCAAGTGTTCGTAATACTTTGTTTTTATTAAGCATGCAACGTTGATTTAATTCAAAAATACGAAATAAATGAATTGATTGTACGATTTACTCTTCCCCTACTGATTACCAAATTCAATTGCTGTCAATTATCCAAAGCCAATATCAAAAAGGTTTCGTCGCCTTCAACAATAGTTGTTATGTAATATCGGCTTATGGTTAAGTGCAAACCCAACGACTCCAAGTAATCGAAACGCTCGTTGAAGATTTCAATGATTGTTTCTTTTCGGGGCAATCCATCTTTTGAACTAATAACAATCGGATAGTGTGCTTCACCCGGAACAAATGGAATTTTAATGTTTTGCGTTTTTTCTTTTACGTAATTAACGCAACCAACATGAAATCCTTTGTCGATTCGCATGTCTGGCCCGAAACGTTGTTTCACCAATGAATCAACAATTTTAATTTCGGTTTCGTGCAAGGTATTCGTGATTGCATGGGAGGTTGCCATGATGGATTCATAGGTGATGTTATTGTCCACCAATAAACCATAACGAATCAATCCACCATATTGCTTGGTAGCCACAGCCGAAAAATCTTTGTAATACCTCGTTAGTGCTCTTTCTCCAAAATAGGGGCTAGAAAAAAGATAGATTTTGTATTTTTCCACGATTCTTTTTGCCTCCAACAACTCATCATTTTTGGTGTCTACCATACCGCCTTGCTTGGATCCATAGCACATGGGCGAACCAGCTTCTGTTTGAGACGTGGCTCTTGCTGCAAAATTGTTTGTTGTATCCTCCACCATCCATGGAAAGGCAAGAAACATTTCTTGGGTTAGCTGCTTTTGAAACAAGCTCACATCAAATCCATTACTCAAATCAAAACCATCAGCATCGCTATAGTTTCTGAATCCGGAATCTTGCGCGTTCACAGCAATTTGCAACAGGATTGTTGTACCAACAATTAAACATTTCATCTGATGAAAATTAGGGGGTTAAAGAAAGAACCCGATGCTCCTGTTTTGGTTACAATTATGGAAAAATGAATCTAGGGTTTGATTTTAAAGGTTATCACGAAACAAAAAAACCACCTCTCGGTGGTTTTAGAAAATTTATGGTTCCGTTTTATAACCACTTATTCGACAACACTCCTTACTAGCATCAATTTTACATTTTTCCGTACAATAAGGTTTTTCCAAAAATTTCATTCCCGAATATCGAGGAAGTATATCGAGATTCACCCTTTTACCATTATCAAAACATCTTACTTCATTCTCATATAATATCTTTGATTCACCAAATTTAATTTTCTTACCGCACATTTCGCAAGAAACAATAGAGTTGTTTTTTTCTTCTTTTTCCTTTGCCAACCTTTCTTTTGCTTGATTTAAGTCTTCAACCAGTTTTTCCAAAGAATAAACTATTTTTCCATTCTTGTCATACCAAATTGTATTCTTGTTTTTCCACGGTTCCTTTTTATCTATAATATACTTAACGATAATTTGATTATTATTGAAGTTGTAGTAATCTTCCGTAACTATGCTTCCTTTATCCCATCTTCCATTGCTTTTATTGTATATCGAATCTATTTTGTAATTCATTTTACTGTAAATTCCATATCCATTAAAGTCATCTGTGACACCTCCTTTTTCTCGAATCAAACTAACATTACCTATATCATCATCGCCAAAATCACCTATTTGATGAATTAATAAAACACCCCCTCCATCTATCCATCGAGAAACAGCATTTTCTAGTTTGAAAACCTTAAATGCCGGGGAGTTATAATAACTGACAGCCTCACCTTCAAGATATCCCTTTGAAAAATTGGCAGAAACAGCAACTTTTCCATCAGAAAAGTACATTTCAGATTTGCCATCAAGCAAATCGTCTTTGTAGTTTGAAATAATATATGGCTTGTCTCCATTATTTCCATTTTTACTGATATCCCAAATTTTTGAAACTCCATTTCTTTTTCCTTTCGTGAAATTGTATTGAGCTACCAATCGAGTTGTATCAAATAATTTATCCGTTTTAGCAAAAAGTCTATAACTTCCTTCAAAAAGATATTTCTTTTTATCAGAATCATATTCCATTGTATAAGATTCAATTGATAAAGTATTAGTATTTAGGTTAATAAGATTTTTACCCTTATCTTTTCCATCTAAGAATGAAAAACTATTATAGCAAATAGGCGAATTGGTATATCGAATGTAGCTTATAGTATTGTTATCTTTAACTGACAAATAATAAGGCAAGCCTTGTTTTTCCATATGGATACATTCTGAAACTTTTCCATTTTTAAATGATATAATCGGCACCAAAGAAAAATTTAAGTTTCCACCGAGTATATTTGAAATCGGGTTAGGATATTTGAGTATTTGATCTTTAATTTTTCCATTTTCATAATCTAACTGAACATATCCCTCTTTGGAGTCCAAATCAATGAATGTTAAAAATTTTATTTCTCCATTAAACCTATTATTAAGGTAATTTCCCGTTATAATTTCACTACCGTCAGATAAGTTATAAACACTACCAAAATTAGTTTTAATTTCGTTTAATTTGACTTGAGAAATAGTGAATGGACCATTCTTTTTGCCATCTGAAAATTTACAAGATTCAATAAAATATTGTTTATTCGGGTTGTAAGTCTCACTAGATTCAAGTTTTTCAAGTGAGCCTTGCCAATCTATCAATTTAGTATTTTGAAAATACACTAATTCAGATTTCAACGCATAATAAATTTTAGCCTTACCCTTTTCTTTTATTGGTTTAACATTTAATTCCGGTAATTTTTGCATGAATGCAAGATTAGAAATTACAAGAAACAACATTAAAAGAATTTTTTTCATGTTCATGTGAATTTAAATTGTTATTATATTAATGTTACAAACATACGTGGTTATTTGTAAACTTTTCGCCTTTATTTCGGTTGAATTGTCCTTAATAAAATTATTTTGCTACTTTTGAGGAAATAACAGATATGAAAGAAGCCATCGAAAACATCAAAAAATTCAGGGAGCTCAAGAACATTACGCGTGAAGACTTGGCCGACAAACTGGAGATGAGCCTTTCTGGGTATAGCAAATTAGAACGAGGAGAAGTGGAACTTACCCTTACAAAACTGTACCGCATTTCGGAAATTTTAGAAGTGTCCGTATCCCAAATTCTCAATTTTGACGCGTCACAGATTTTTAATGTAAGTAACAACCAAGTAGTAAATGGTGTAGAAGTTAAAGAACAAATTAATAACTACAACGACCATTACAAAGACAAATACATCAAACTGTTAGAAGCTGAGGTGGAGCGTTTGAAAAACGAATCAAAAGG
>JBIKQS010000248.1:0-4109 GCA_044349575.1 Crocinitomicaceae bacterium | reverse complement strand
AAGGGCATTTCTTCGATCCATTCAGGAAAATGCTCATCAGTTATAAAATACAAGTTGGAATTTTTTTCTTTTGACTTCTTGCTAAATACAGGTGCAGTTTCACTATCTTTTTCGCCAATTACAACGGGAATATTTTGCTTGATAATACCTGCCTTTTCAAAAGCTATACTTTCACGCGTATTTCCTAAAAATTGGGTGTGATCTAAACCAATGGTTGTAATTACAGATAATAACGGTGTAATGCAATTAGTGGCGTCCAATCTTCCTCCCATTCCAACTTCAATTACGCAATAATCACATTTTTGCTGCTGAAAATGATACAACGCCATGGCAAAAGAAATCTCGAAAAAGGAAGGTTCAATTTCTTGAATTGATTGCATGGAATTACAAAAATCTAGAACTGATTTTTCATCAATCAATTGACCATTTATACGAATGCGTTCTCTAAAATCAAAAAGATGTGGTGAAGTAAATAACCCGACTGAAAATCTACATTCAGTCAAGTAAGAAGCAAGGATTGATGAGGTTGTTCCCTTTCCATTTGTACCTGCTACATGAATAAATTTTAACTGATTTTGAGGATTTCCAATTTTATTGAGCAAGAGCTGAATATTTCCTAAGTCTGGTTTATATGCAGCAGCGCCTATATTTTGATAGGAAGGAAACTGTTTAAAAAGCCATGAAATAGCATCTTGATACGTTTGGAACACCTTAGTCTTGTTTCAGGACAATTTTTGGAAAAGTGTATGATCTAGTATTTTTATTCTTCCCATTGCACTTAGTACATTGAGATTTAGATACAATTTCTTTGATTTTCTTTTGGACACTTGCTTCTGCTCCTCCTAAACCAGTTACGGTAACAGATGATATAGATCCATCTGCCTTTATTTTTATAGTAACAGTGGCACTTGTTGGTTTTGTCACCGGAACATTATTTTTAAGCAAATTAATAATTGAATTCAAATTGGTTGGGGTATTGTCACATGTTGTCCCATCTCCTTCGCCAATTCCCTCCGGGCCTGTTGCTTGTCCAAATTCGCCTGTTAATCGTCCCCCAATGCCTTTCTGGCCAAATGGATTATCTCCTTCGCCTTGCCCGTTTGGCTTTCCAGTTTGAGTTGTACTTGTGCTGCTTTTTCCCGTCAAAACTTGTCTTGCATCAGTGGGTGATGGAGAGGCATCAGTAGGAGAATCGGAACCACCTCCTCCGGGATCAACAACCAATTCCTTTAGTTCTAGCTCCTCCAATGTTGTTTCTGTTTTCACTACGACATCCATTGGTGGCGGATCCATTTTTGTATAGGTAAAAAAGAAGAGAATAATAAACAAAATTGCTAAAACTATGGCAGCGGCAATATAGCCTTTGCGAATATCTCTTGGGTCTGCTACCTCAGGAGATTCTGATTTATTAGTCAACGTTGCTATCATACTCTATTATTTATCGTAAGCCAAAACTGGGTCCCAACCGTTAGCTTGTGCCAATGCCAAAACGCTAAAAACAGCCTCGTAACTTGCCTTTTTGTGTCCTGCAATACGTAACTTTTGTTTACCAGTCTTTTGAACAGCAGCTGCAGCTAATTCCTTAATTTGATTAAATTCCATCGGTTTTGCCATATCGCCACCCGGCATTACCACGTACTGATTGTTTTCTGTAATAAGCACTGTAGCTTCCACAGGATCTTTTACCGGTTTTAAACTTTCATCGGGTTTAGGTAAATCAATTGGGGTTTGGTTATTAGCCATCAAACTCATAATGATGAAGAAAATCAAAAGCAGGAACACCAAATCGGTCATGGAGGCCATACCTCCTTCAACCTTAATTTTATTTCGTGAACTGAAATTCATATTTTCTTATTTACCAGTTTGATTCAACAAATCCATAAATTCCAAAGCAGCATTTTCCATTTGATACACCACCTTACCGATTTGACCGACCAAATAATTATAACCCATAAATGCTATGATACCAACAATCAGACCACCAACTGTAGTGATCATTGCTGTCATGATACCTGGAGCAATAATTTTCAATTCTAAGGCTTGTGCATTTTGCAAATCGATGAAAACTACGACCATACCAATTACGGTTCCAAGGAATCCAATCATTGGTGCTGCACCAGAAGCTGTTGCCAAGAAATTCAATCTTTGCTCCAAGCGTAAAATTTCAAATTTGCCAGTATTTTCAATGGTTGAAGCAATACTCTCATTCTTTGCAGAACCAATTCGCGAAATACCTTTTGCCAACATTTTAGCTATAGGACTTTCAGAAGCGGCACACAAGGCCTTAGCTCCATCTATATTTCCATTTTGCAAATTTGATTTCACACCATTCAACAAACCTGCCTCCTCTTTGGTGGCTTTGCGAAGAGCTAAAAATCGTTCAACAAATACGAAAACGGTATATCCCAGCATAATTACGAGAACCAAGTTGATAACCCAACCTATTCCTGCATTTGATGCACTAATGATATCCCATAATGGAACTTCAACAACTTTTGACGGTTGTTTTGGTACGGCTTGTAATAAAAAAGTAAAATTCATAGCTTCTAAAACTTATAATTAATAATTAGTTACGAAAACAAAAGAAAAACTCCAATTCCTCCGAAATAGCCAAGAGCGGCTAAAAGACTGATTCGCTTCATATACCAGAAGAACGTGATTTTTTCCATACCCATTGCAACCACTCCTGCAGCAGATCCTATGATTAAAATTGAACCCCCTGTACCAGCGGCAAACGCGATGAAATGCCACACTTGCGCATCCATCGGTTCTTGGAACATACCAATACTTGCAGCTACCAGAGGAACATTATCAATTATAGCTGATGCAAGTCCTAACATAGTTACAAAAATATTTTCTGATATACCAGCATTTTTCACGTCTTGCCCAAAGTTGAAAATTAAACCTGCTGATTCCATCGCTGCAACTGTCATCAAGATACCTAAGAAAAATAGAACAGATGGCATTTCAATTTTACCTAAAGCACGCATAGTTGGACCACTATGACCATGAGCATCTTCTGGTCTTGAATTAGCATCCATGGTGAAAGAACGATTACTAATAAATTCCGCAATTACTGCAAATAAAGCCAAGGACAACATCATACCCAAATAAGGAGGTAAATGAGTCACGGTCTTAAATACAGGAACAAACACAACCAGACCTAATCCTAAAAACAACATCAATTTAGAATTTGGATTTACTTTTTCCTCTCCCATAACTGCAACTTCCCCTTTGAATGCAGGTAAAAATGTACCTACGATAAGTGGAAGTAAAATACAAACTAACGACGGCAAACCAAGTTTGATGATCAAATGTTCTGTAGTTACCTTATTTGCCATCCAAAGCATGGTTGTAGTTACATCCCCAATTGGCGTCCATGCTCCACCTGCATTTGCTGCAATAATGATAAAACCTGCATACCACATGCGGTCTTCTTGGTCTGAAACAATTTTTCTTAAAATAGTAATCAATACGATGGTTGCCGTAAGGTTATCGATGATTGATGAAAGGAAAAACGCAAGGAAAGAAACAATCCATAACAACATTACTTTACTTCGCGTCTTAATCATTCCTTTTATAGAAGAGAACCCTTCGAAATAGTCGATCATCTCAACGATAGCCATTGCCCCCATCAAGAAAATTAAGATTTCAGCAGTTTTCCCAAAGTGATGTAATAAGGCTTCGTTTACCAGATGTAATCTAGAATCATGATCGCCTGTAATAGCCGGAATGACGCCATCTTTCACTCCTGTAGCCGGATCCAACCAATGTGTGAGACTATCAGCACCAAATGCTAATAAGGTCCAACAAGCGACCATCATCAAGAGAGCAGGAATTAGTTTGTCTATTTTTAGTGCATGTTCCATAGTAATGGCAACATAACCTAAGACAAAAATGATAAAAAGATAAATTTCCATGATATTTAATTTAGTTTACTAATTGTTCCAGAGCTTGTTCAAAGGCTGTTCTGGCAAGCCCTGTTTTATTTTGGTTTACTTTATATGCTTTATTTAGTGCGACTTGGATGGTTGTACTCGTGTCGTTAAATATTCCTTCGTCGGTCAATGAGTCCAAATCATTGCTCATCAAATACGCAAAAACTCGGG
>JBIKQS010000247.1:0-4112 GCA_044349575.1 Crocinitomicaceae bacterium | reverse complement strand
TATATTATCTTCCATAATTAAATCTTCATATTAGTCTTATTACTTAATTTCATTTTAAACCAAATCGTGTTCTAAGTTATAAAAATTGACCCATCATACCTTGCTGAACCCATTTTTCACTACGTCCTTTATTTTTCCAGTTTTGGCGTGCTCTATCAACACTTAAACTTGGATCTTGAATTTCCTGTAAACGTTCATAACCCACTTTAGCCAACCACTGTTTGAAAGGTTCAGCTTTCGGGGATGGGATTGATTGTATTAATCTAAATATCTGTTCTACATTACCTGCTAGAGTTTTACGTTTCTTTCCATTGGTTATCATTGGTACCTGGGGACAATTTGTCCTTATGTAGGAATGTAATTCGGAATCTCTTTTTCTCATTTTTTTGAGGTAATCTGTAGGGTTGGCAGAATCCGTAAGTACTGCTACTATATCAACCAACGAAAAATACCAAACTTCATTTTCTAAATTATAATGCCTGCGAATATGACTATTTTCAAAAACAATTTGTTTATCGCTCATAAATTGTAAATTATTAAAATCCTTCTTATACTAAGTTAAGAAAATAATCGTTTTTTTGATTAGAAATTAAAAATTAATTGGAATTTACTTTATATGTTTTGAATTTATACTAAGAAAACCGTAAAAAACACATGGATAATACTGGTCCGAAGCGAATTAAGTGTAGGAAATTTGTGAAGTAGGAGGGGTTGAGTTTATTTTTTTTGAAAAAGAATTCAATACGTCAATATTTCATTCAAGCATTTTTGAATTTTAGCAATTTCAGTTTTCGATATTGTTCCGATCTTCTTTTTTAATCTGTTTTTAGACAAAGAACGAACGTGAAAAGTAAGGACTTCCGATGTTTCGGTTAAACCATTTAATGTTGATGGTTGCAGGATGAGATTCCCGTGATAGTTTTTAATTTTTGTGGTTAACGGACAGCAAATAAGAACATTAGCATGTTTGTTCAGTAGGTTTCCACTTATTATTACAACTGGACGAAAACCAGCTTGTTCACTTCCTTCTGAGGGATTCAAGTTGGTGTACCAAATTTCTCCTTGATTCATTCCTCGTCTAATTGTGATAAATAATCCGCCATACCTTCTTCTGCTATTTGCATGGTATCAGTGTCAGCGGAAAGTTGTTTGTATGATTTGACATACGCCGCACGATTCAATTGCTCCAAATAGATTCGCAAAGCTCTTTCTATGAGTGTGTTTTTAGGAACGGACAATTCTTTGGCTTTTTCAGCTAAAAGTTGCAAAAGATCATCTGGAAGCGAACTGGTAAAGGTTGACATGTTTTTAATTTGTATTTATAAAATATAAATATAATACATATTTTTTAAATGTAAAAAACAAATGATGTTTTTTTTCTCAAGGAGGAATTGTGTAAAGTGGTAAGAAAATCTCACTCCCTATCCTTCGAATCCATCACAATTGTCACCGGACCATCATTCACCAAAGCAACTTTCATATCAGTGCCGAAAATACCGGTTTTTATTTTATCGGGTAGGTGAGAGTTTAGAATAACGATTAACTGTTCGTACAACGGAATGGCAATGTCAGGCTTTGCAGAACGAATGAAACTTGGTCGATTTCCTTTTTTGGTTGATGCAAATAAAGTGAATTGACTAATGAGTAAAATTTCTCCCCCAACATCTTGTATAGAATGATTCATTTTTCCTTCGGAATCTGAGAAAATGCGCATGTCAATAATCTTTTTTGCAATCCATTGTAAGTCATCTTCCGTATCGCTTTCCTCAAATCCTACCAAAACAACAAATCCTTGCCCAATGGAATTGTGAATCAGATTGTTAATGGTCACAGACCCTTCAGAAACACGTTGAATTATAACTCTCATGCGTAATCGCTTCTTCGGTGAATATCATCTTCCTGATCTTCAATCATCTGCAAATAATTGATGTATCTAGTTTCTTCAATTTCTCCATTTTCAACAGCTTCTTTAACAGCACAACGAGGTTCGTTGATATGCAAACAATTGTGAAATTTACATTGACCTAAAAGTTCGCGCATTTCAGGAAAATAATGGGATATTTCATCTTTATTCATGTCAGTTAGTCCAAAAGCACGAATTCCCGGACTGTCAATGATAAATCCACCTGTTGAAACCTGATACATTTCTGCAAAAGTGGTTGTATGCTTGCCTGCAAAATGAGCTTCAGAAATTTCTCCAATACGCAAATCTATGTTTGGATCAATGCATTTTACCATCGAACTTTTACCGACACCACTGTTTCCTGCAAAAAGCACTTGTTTACCTTTTATTTCAGTGTTCAAAAAAGAATAGGTTTTCGAATCAAATGTTGAAATGAAATGACACGGATATCCAATTTGTTCGTATATTCTTTTCCATTCCTGCATTTTCTGTTTGGATTCCTCGCTGTAAAGATCAATTTTATTGAACAAAATGGAAACTGGAATGCGAAAAGATTCAGCCGATACCAAAAAGCGGTCAATAAATCCAAGTTGAGTTATGGGTTGCTCAATCGTAACAACCAAATAAATACAATCGATATTTGCTGCTAAAATTTGCTTTTGTTTACTTAGATTGGTTGATTTACGTACCAAATAATTTTTTCTTGGTTCAATCGACTCAATGGTGAAAAGCTCTTCCTGTTCGTTCTTTTCTACAAGTAGCTCAACACGATCGCCAACGGCAACTGGATTTGTGGTTCGAAGACCTTCCAAACGAATTTTACCACGAATACGAGCAGTGAGTTCCTTACCATCATCCGTTAATACGTTGTAAAATTTTCCGGTAGATTTAAGAACAATTCCTTTTGGCATTATAAAGTACTATCGATTAAGGAACTTTAACCCAAGCACCGGTAATTGGTTGAGATTGAAATTGTTTCTCATCCATTTTTTTGAGATCATTCCAAATTTGTTCAACACCTGCTTCCAATGCAACTGTTTCACTTTGAAACCCTTCATAAATAGCTGTGGTATCAGAAAAATACGTTTTAATGAAATTGGTATCAAAGTCACCGGAACGAAATGCAGGATGTTGAAGCACATATTTACCAAAATCAAGCGTAGTATTTAAACCTGAAATTTCATATTCATTAATGGCATCAATACATTTTTCAATGGCCTCTTCTCGCGTCTCGCCCCAAACGACCAATTTGGCAATCATAGGATCATAAAAAATTGGGATTTCCATTCCTTCCTCAAAGGCGCCATCCACACGAATTCCCTTACCTGAGGGCAATCTATAGCGATTCAAGGTTCCAATATCAGGTGTAAATCCATTCATTGTATCCTCTGCATATACCCTAATTTCAATAGCGTGCCCATTGATTTCTAATTCATGTTGAAGTTTAGGTAATTTTTCTCCTCGAGCAACTCGAACTTGCCATTCTACTAAATCAAGTCCTGAAATTTCTTCAGTAACAGGATGTTCAACTTGCAAACGTGTATTCATTTCCAAGAAGAAAAAATCTAAGTTAGCATCTAGCAAAAATTCAACAGTACCAGCTCCTTCGTAATTACAAGCTTTGCAAACGGCCACTGCTGCTTCGCCCATTTTTTTTCGTAGTTCCGGACTAACAACAGCGCTAGGCGCCTCTTCAACAACTTTTTGATGTCTTCTTTGAATTGAACATTCACGTTCAAAAATATATACCGTATTTCCAAGTTGATCTGCAAATACTTGAATTTCAATATGTCTGGGTTTGGAAACAAACTTTTCGATAAAAACTGCGTCATCTCCGAAGGAATTTCTAGCCTCACTTTGTGCTAGGTTCATTTGTTCTTCAAACTCTTCTGAATTTTGAACTAAGCGCATTCCTTTTCCACCACCACCTGCTGAAGCTTTTATCAGAATTGGATATCCAACTTTTTCAGCGATTTTTTTTGCTTCGTTAACATCTGTAATAGCATGATCTACGCCAGGAACAAGCGGTACTCCAAATTCTTTAACAGCTTGTTTGGCACTCAATTTATCTCCCATTACCTCCATAGATTCTGGGGAAGGACCAATAAGTTTAATTCCTGCGGCTTTAACTTTTCGCGCAAACCCAGCATTTTCAGATAAAAATCCATATCCTGGATGAATGCCTTCAACGCCTAATTTTTTACAATAA
>JBIKQS010000246.1:0-4119 GCA_044349575.1 Crocinitomicaceae bacterium | reverse complement strand
TCTCGTGGAAAAAAGATACTTTGACGAGTTGAGCTACGAAGAAATTGCTGAGGAATTACAGTTGCCTTTAGGTACTGTTAAAGCTCAATTATTTAGAGCGCGTGACTTTCTGGCAAATATGATGGAAAAAACAAAAGATTCTATTTGATGCTTGAGTTTGATGATATAAAACATTATTTTCCTAATCTTTCTCCCGAGCAAATTGACAAGTTTAAGGCTCTTTACAAATTGTACAAGGACTGGAACGCACAAATTAATGTGATTTCACGAAAAGACGAAGAAAATTTTTATATCCATCACGTACTTCATTCTTTGGCTATAGCCAAAATGATTGAATTCATGCCAGGAACCAAGATCTTAGATATTGGAACCGGGGGCGGATTTCCCGGCATTCCACTTGCTATTTTATTTCCAGAAACAGATTTCACATTGGTTGATTCAATCGGAAAAAAAATAAAAGTTGTTCATGAGGTGTCAAATGCTCTTGGATTGAAAAACGTACAGGGAATTCATGAACGGGTAGAAAAAATTCCTGGTCAATTTGACTTTATAGTTTCAAGAGCCGTTGCTCCACTTTCCGATTTGGTGTTTTGGACCAAAGACAAATTAAATACCGATAATTTCAATGATCTTTCCAATGGCTGGATTTGTTTAAAAGGTGGTGATTTAGCAGATGAACTTACAAAGGTCAAGAAACATATTCGCACCTACCCTATTTCAGATTGGTTTAAAGAAGATTTTTTTGAGACCAAAAAAGTGATTTACGTTCGTTAAGACTTTCTAAATTTCGCTTTAAAAAATTCATACAACGCAATTATTGGCAGAAATAGAGCGTAATTGTAATACAAATCTTCGAATGGAATTGTGATAATTCTGAGTCCCATTATATGACTTTCACTATACCAAACCACTGGGTTTTCAGTTGTCATTCCAGTAAGTATTCCATTTACAATTAAAAAAGGAATGAGGGCTACCAAATAAGCAAAAGCAAACCACTCAAACCACTTTACCTTGTATATAAAATACAAACCAATAGTTAGTATTGCAGAAATTGAACAGGCAACGCTTGTGTACCAATTGTCTAAAAACCAAGTTGTCAATATTAGACCTGAAAGCGCAAAATAGACAGCAAAAACTTTGGCAATTTTCGTAATTTTTACATTTGGAAAATATGCTTGCAAAACATCATAAATAAAAACACAGTTATAAGGAATCACTAAAAAGAACAAAACCTCTTCAAGTGGCAGATTTCTAAAATAAATCCCTTGAAGATATTCGGGTGTAAAACCCCAAATTTTATTCGCTGTGAAATAATCATCCCAAATGATAAATATCAGAGCAACGGGAATGATTGCCGGAATAATGTACTTCCATTGTTTGTAAAAGTGAACCTTTTTATCGAAACTTAAGCAAAAAGGCCCAGCAAAAGAAAGTACAATTATCCAAAAATAGAGACTCACAGATTATTTGTTTTTATTTTGAAATGATTTTCTTGCCTCTCGATAATATTTTGGAGGAACATACAACATCCCAAAACATTCTCCATGTTCTTTTCCTTGATGTTTATGATGCACTTTGTGCGCTTTTCGTATTGCTGTAAAATATGGGCTTTCGATATTTCTCAACCACTTGAATCTGCGGTGAATATATACATCATGAATTAAAAAATAGGCGAATCCATAAGCTGCAATTCCAAATCCAATCCAAACGGCTACGTATACTTCATACATCATTCCTAGCATAATACAAAGCCAAGATGGAACGGCATAAATCAAGAAAAAAACATCATTCCGCTCAAAGAATCCAGGTTCTTCAACGTGATGATCTGCATGAAAATGCCACATGAAACCATGCATAACAAATTTGTGAGTAGCCCACGCCATGAACTCCATACCCAAAAATGTTAAAACTAAAACGAAAGGACCCCACCAAAACATTAGAAAAAATTTAAAATTGTAAAAAATAGCAATTGGATTACAAACAATGCATGGAACACTTTGTTCGATTTTATCCGAAAGAATAACAAGTAAACAACTTGTAAAATCAGGGCAATAAAAAACCAGCAGACGTAATTGTAAAAAGGAATTACATCATTTTGCCAAGACCAAAAATCAGATTTCATTGCCACAGGCTCCATTATGAAATCAAAGAAAACCATTAGTAATGAATTAAGCACTATTTTAACGAATAAATTATTCGTTATTCTTTCAGTTAAACTAGCAGAAGTTATAGCCAGAACACCCCAATTAATTCCAATAATCAAAGGAACTTCCATCAATTTGATTCCTAGATTTGCTCCGTAATAATAATTACCGAATAAAATACCCGTATGCACTCCTATCAATTCAGATCCATATCCTATTAGAAAGGCAATTGCACTAAAAAATAAAAGGGCCATGAGATTTTCCCTATCAGAAAGCAGGATGATTATAAAGCCAAGAAATAAATTAATCGCAGAAAGTGAAAGTACTAAATCTCTTGTTTGAGGAACTAAAATCCCAACAACGCCAACTAAGTGCAGGATTACAAGAACTAAAATTAAATTTCGATGGGTGGCTAAATTCATGCTCATCTAACAATTATTCGTTAATCTAGTTCAAAATTTTCCAGCTTTCAAGGTATTACGCACTGTTTCTTGAAGTGAATAAAAATCATGCGAAGTAGCCTGAATAATTTTTGAATTATCGTACTTTAAATTCTTGTAAGCTGAATTAATTGTGTCCATGGACAAAGGAGATTTTTTCCCCATCAATCGATAAAAAGGACTACTAATTCGAGAAATAAACACCAACCATTTTTTAGAAATTGGAGATTTTGGGACTTTTGCCTTTGATTGGGAAGCTATTTCTGTAAAAAGTTGCTGAATAGATTGATTCGTTCCAATACATAAAAATCGATCGTTTGAAAATGATCCGTTTACCAATTTCACCAAACAACTCGCCACATCTCTGGCATCAACTGTAGCATTTGATCCGGTTGGGTAATACGTCATTCCTTTGGATGCCTTTTTGAAAATTGTTAACGAGGTTTCATCCCAATTTCCTGGACCCAAAATTACACATGGATTAATAATAACTGCATTTAAACCCTCCTCAACCCCTCTCCAAACTTCCTTTTCTGCCAAATACTTGCTCACTGAATATCCGCTTGTTAAGGGTGTATTTTCCCATTTATCATTTTCAGTAATCAAAATCCCTTCCTTGCCACCTACCGCAGCAGTGGAACTTACATATCCCAACTTATTTACTTGAAATCGCAAACATAAATTAACGATATTGGTGGTTCCCTCCCTATTGATTTTAATACACTTTCTAAAATCACTTGAAGCAAACGAAACAAAACCTGCAGAATGATATACCGTATCGACACCTTCGAATGCCAACTTTAAACTTTCAATATCCAATATATCTGCTGAAACCCACTCGATTTTTTTCCAAGATTCCAAATAATTATCTCCCAAATAATAGTGAAAGAGTTTTTCAACTGATTTAATTCGTTTTTCAGATCGATAAATTGAGCGAATAGCATTGTCTGATTTAGTCAATTCAATTAATAAATGACCTCCTAATAATCCGGTTCCCCCTGTGACTAATATCATGCGTTGGTAAAATTAAGCAAACAAAACGTATTGATTCGTTTTCCTTTCATTAATCTCCCAGATTCAACAAAAAACGCATGCATTTACATTTTTTGTTTTCGGTTAATTATCCGGTTTTAACAGAAATCAATGTTTTCTATCATTGTTGATAGTTTCTCTTTATTTTCTGTAATCATTCTGCATTTGGATTCATTGAATTTTGTTCAAAAAACTAACCTATTATCAAATAAATCTAGCAATATGGAACGAAAATCAAAAAATAAAGATGTGAAACTAGTTGTTTGGTTTTTAATTCTAATTCATGCCATTATAACGTTGTTTTCAACAGTTTTTGCGCAAGTTTCAATTAGCAAACCATCCTTGCAATTTGGATATTGTGCCTTACCATCAAATTATCAAAACATAGGAAATATCATTATTGTAGAAACCGACAAAGCTGATTTCGCAACAGGCTCCTCTCGAACTTTTCATATTCCTGCTCCTCCCAACTTCGAATTTCAACCAAACACAGGAACAACAAT
>JBIKQS010000245.1:0-4127 GCA_044349575.1 Crocinitomicaceae bacterium | reverse complement strand
CATAATTAATCGAATTATTGTTTAATAGTTTTGGTATCAAGTCCTAGGTCAAAATTGTACAGTGTGCCGTTGTGACATCCAAGTAAAAAATCTACTTTATTATCCTTGTTAAAATCACCAAGAACAGGTACAAACTCACTCGTCACAGTGGTATGATGGATTTCTTCAAAACTTTTTTTAGAGAGGTTAAAAATCCCAATGCTTGTATACAAATCTGACTCATCTGAAGAGTGGTTCTTGAATCCGTATTCGAAAGACATAAGAAGACATTCATCTCCATTGATAGTTAATGTCTTTTCAGCTACCCTCGGAGGAAGGTATTTATTGTAAATGGACGCGTCGTATTGGGCAACGGAGAATTGATCAATTCCCTCGGAAAAATCAATATAATGGTTTGAGAAAAATACCAAGTTGCCTTTCTGAGTCATATAGCTTGTACTTCGCACTTTTGGCAGATCTACACGTTTTACCTCCTGACCGGTTAGTGAATAGAACCGCAATTGATTTTTAGTTTTTTCGTCGATGTAATCCCCTTCAAACCTGCACTCGAAAGGAATTATCAAAAACGTACCATTTTTTGTTTCTAATAAGGCAGGATTTGATCTAAAAAGATTGGCGTGAAAAGTTCCGTAAAAGTTGTCAGATGTATCATTATTAATTCGAAAAATCAGCTTTCCATTTTTGCCATCAATTGCATGAATATCAACTCCATCAGCGATATAAATGAGGTCATTAATTTTATCGTTGTTAATATCAACAATTTTTGGTTCTAGAAAAAAGCGATCTCCCGAATAGAAATGCATCTTTAATTTAAAAGCTGTTCGATTGTCGTTTGACTTATAGCCTTCAAATTCTGGATGATAATAGGTCCAATTAATAGCGCCTGTGGATGGATTTATAGATCTCACCTCTCCTGTTTCCATGGCAAATACAATTTGATCTCCTGTGGGTGAGTTTAGGAGAATTGGACGATGTTCAATGTCACCAGATGCATCTTGCCGGAAAATAATTTTCCCTTGTGAATCTGCACAAATTATTTCGTCGTTATCGTTTCCAAAATAGATGTTGTTATTGTAGACCAATACTCCATTTACATCCATATCGCCAAAGCGTTCGTTGGCAAAGGAGCGTTTTATTTTACCTGTGACAGGATCCAAAACATAAACTCCATTTCCTTTATCAATAAAATAATCCATGTAATTGCCCCCATTGGAACCAATAACGATGTTGCCATTTAAATTCGCAATATTGGTTCTAAAAGAGACATTACCAATGGGTGATGCCCAGTTTTGAGGAAGATTACAGATTTTTTCAGAAGGATCCTGTAAAGAATCTCCAAGTTGTCTATACGCAAAGGCAAAACACAGAAATAGTGCGCCTAGAAGAAGAAGTCGTTTCATAAATTTTGGGATTAAAGATGAATAACCCCGAAACGACTCGTTCCTTTTTGGTTACATCTTTACTTTCTTACCGATACCATAAGATTTGGCGGCGTGTTGTACCCGTATCTGAAATTAAGAGGCTTTTCCTTTCCTGCTACGGCAGATTTTAAATCATTTTGCATACAACTCGCAAATAAAGAAATTGGCTTCGTATAAACTCCATAATGTCTGATTGTCCATTTGGATTGATCATAAAATCTATATGGGACTCCCGTATCATCCTGCATAATTGAGTAAGAATTTGAAATAATTATATCTTTTATGATGGAAAATCCTGGTGAATGACATAAATAAGAAGCTGATTTTATCATGGTTGATGCATCTTTGGATATACGATTCACCATATTTTTTAATCCCGGTGTTGCTGTCATTCCAGCATTGGAAATGTCTCCAGAGAAATAGAAAAGTTCTTTGTTTTTTCCATTATCTAAAAATCCAATTCTAACCCCTTTCGAAAAGTCTTTGGCAGGAACAATTTCACCTTTGGCGTCAAAAGTCACAGGACTAATACTCGTTAATTCCACACCCATTCGATTCATAAAAAACATAAAAACGGGTATTGTTCCTTTTAAAATTGGATTATTAAATTCAACAGCCATGTACTTGGTATGAAAAAAACTTTGATTCAAATTTTCATCTACCGATTTGTAAATAGTACTTAAAATATTACCCGTTAAAGTTGGATTTAAAATGTTTTCCTTATTCGGAATTTCGCCCGGAGGTTCAAGTCCAAAAAGATAATAGGTTGAATAATCTTGATTGGCTGAGTATACGTGCAGGAAGTCGGCTCCACTGAATGGATAAAAAAGCGTCTCTGACTTTTTACCTATTTTTTCTGTTTTTGACCACTCACGCATCGGATTTATTTTTTCAATTTTCGCTTTATCCCAAGCAGTGTTTAACGTAGATTGGTGTGTTTTCCAACTCGGTGAATTGAAGGCTACAGAAAAATTACCCGCACTTTTTGGCGTTGTGCCCCCTAAAAACGAAGCAATGTTATTCAACTCGGCATTGGCATTTTCTTTTTTCACCTCCGAAGATGATTCAGTAGTGTGAGCGTTGGAAGATGCATTTTGGGTTGAAGTAGACATTTCTTTTTTATCGGACGATCCACAAGCAGCAATTAATAGGCTGGAAAGTATAAAAACTGATATTTTTTTCATAGTAATTTAATATTGCACAAAAGTAATTAGTTCTTTGCCACTTTCAATTATCTCTTAAAGGCAATATCAACAGTGATTTGGTGATAGCATAATCAATTTCAAAATTAGTGGCTAAACTAAGAATTATTTTAGCAAAAAATTCAACTAAAATGGATAGATTTACCGAATGAAACTACTCTTCTATTTTATCTTTTTTAATCTATCCATACCTATGATTCAGGCTCAAAATGCGAGAAATCCGGTAGAAATTGTCCAAGAAAATCTTGATTTTTATAACCAACGAAATATCGACGGATTTATGTCTTCTTTTTCAGATAGTATCTCGTTATTTTTGTTTGGAAAAACAGAACCCGTTGCGAACGGAAAAGAGGAGATAAGAAGACTCTACAAAGAACTCTTTGATGACTCACCGAAATTACATTCAACTATTTTACATAGAGCGGTAATAGGAAATAAGGTCATCGATCACGAATCAATTAAAGGTAGAAAAGGAAGTAAGAAAACCCTTAAACTTGTAATGATTTACGAAGTTTCAGGAGATAAAATTGTACGAATGACCGTGATAAGAGAATAAAATCTTTTGTACTTTTAGCCTATGATTCATTGGAAAAACAACACAAAACCCGAAATTCCATTCGTAGCCTCCATTTTCAACTATTACCTTTCTGATAATTTAGAAGGATATGCTGAGTTTGATGAGCAAACCTTGGAATTGGTGCAGGAAATGCCTGGTTATTTGGGCTTTGAGAGTATGAAACACGAAGGTCGTGGGATGTTTATCAGCTATTGGAAAGATCACGATTCCATTAAAAATTGGGCAGCTCATCCCATACATCTGGAGGCAAAAAAAAGAGGAATCGAAAAATGGTATCGCTATTACCACAGTATGATTGCAGATGTCAATCGGTTTCATTCGCATGAATTGACAACATAGAATTTGGTATGCAAAATGGGTTAGAACAGATCGTAATTGTGCGGTGAACCATTTACATTGTTTCCATGCTCAAACCAATAAATTCTTTTTTATAATCTTTAAGTAGGTTTATTTCATTGGTTAATATCGCAACGTTTTCTTTCAACTTGTCAAGATTTATTTTTTTAGCCTGCCTTTTTACTTCTCCGAAAACAATTGTTTTTTCCAACTCATTTATGGCAATGTAATCTATCTCCAAAGTTCCTTTTCGATTCCAATAATTACCAATTTTTGTATATCGTTTTGTTTCTACTGCAACAGTTCGAAAATATTTTTCCAAGAGAAGTGCGCTGTATGTTTCATAATCTCGTTGTATTACTTGACGAAGTTGCTCATGAGCGTCAATTTCAATCATGTGCTGAAATTTGTAAATAAATCTGAACCAAAAAATCAAGAAATTATCTTCTAAAATGTATTTCATATTTTTTGATACAGCCGTTAATCCGAAAATTGGCGTTGCTCTTTTTATGAGATTAAAATCACGTTCCAATTTGGTCAAATAACCACCAATTTCTCGCTGCAAAACATTTTCAAGCTCACTTCTTCGTT
>JBIKQS010000244.1:0-4131 GCA_044349575.1 Crocinitomicaceae bacterium | reverse complement strand
AGTATTTAAATTTAAGGAAGGTAGATAACTGAATTTATCGAAATCAATTTTATTAACTTAATCTAAGAAGAAGATTTAGTCATAAATATTACTTGATTCCTCGTCTTTTTTTGATTGCTTCGTAGGCCTCTTGAATCTTTTGGAATTTTTCTTTAGCGCCTTTCTGGTATTCTTCACCCATACTTGCTACTTTATCCGGATGGAAAGTTACTGCCATTTTTCGATATGCTTTTTTAACTTCTTCATCAGTAGCTGATTCTTCAATACCTAAAATTTTATAGTCAGAATCCACATTTCGATAAAACATGTTCTTCACGCTTTCAAATTCCATGGATGGTACACCAAGAAGTGAGGCGATTCGGTCAATTTGTTGCATTTCAGAGGTGGAAACATCTCCATCTGCCTTTGCGATACCAAATAAATAATGAATTAACTGAATTCTAACTTCTGGCTGCATGCGATTGCGGATATCTCCGCATATTTCGTTCAATGGAATAGTACTTGCATCTAAGAATTTTTTTAAGGTCAGAAGTTGTTCCTTTTGAAAATGTGCGCCAAATTGATTGGAGAAAAATGCTTTGACATAATCCAATTCAGCTTTTAAAACTTTTCCATCTGCCTTCATAACGGATGCCGAAAGAGCCATAAGCATCGTTTGAATTTCATTTACCCCGCTTGAACGTTGTTGGTAGTAATTGAAAACATCATCGGAATTCATATTTCCGAAACGTTTACCTCCATTAGATTTGGCTTTATTTCTTTCATTCATGTCGAACAAAGTGCCAATAATAAATCCCAAAACAGCAATTCCCCAACTGCGGAAGATAATAAAACCTGCAAAAGCAAAAATGAATTTATACAAAATATAAAGTTTAAAAAAGCGGGACCGAAATCCCGCTCAAAATTAAAAATATTACCCTTAATTCAACAAAGAATTGTATTTTTAATTTAAGTTCTTTAATGAGCGTTCAATAAATGAATCTAGCGCTTCTCCTTTTAACATTCCTTGCGATAAAAGTGCTAAATCAGCTAAGTATTTTGCAGATTCTTGTTGATCGGATTCATCCTTTGATAAAATGGATGAAATTGTTTCATGATTTGCATTTACAACTAGATTATACATTTCTGGAAATGCACCGTAGAATCCGCCACCGCCCATTTTTTGCTGCTCCATCATTCTACGTATGAATTCTGGTTGTGTAACAATTATGGGTGCCTCATCGGAAGACATGCTTTGAATTTGAACTGTGAATTTATCCTTATTCACAACACCTTCAAATACGCCTTTCACTTTTTCTTCTTCGTCTTTTGATAGTTTGGATGGTATTTCTTCTGATTTTTTAATCAAATTATCCAATGAATCAGAATCTACGCGAGTGAAGTTTACATTCTCAAAAGTTTGTTCCATTTTTGAAATCCAATGTGAAGCCAAAGGACCATTTAATACGAGAATTTCATATCCTCTTTCTTTTGCCTTTTTGACCATTGAAAATTGTTCTTCAGCATCTGGCGTATATAAGAAAACAACTTTATTATCTTTATCTGTTTGAATTGGAGCAACTTTTTCCTTCAATTCTTCAATTGTGTAATACTTACCGTCTGTGGTTTTTACTAAACTAAATGATTTTGCTTTCTCAGCAAATTTCTCATCGGTTAATGTTCCGTATTGCGCAAAAAGCTGTAAATCATCCCATTTTGCTTCAAAATCAGCGCGATCGTTTTTAAACATTTCAGCCAATTTATCAGAAACTTTCTTCGTAATATGAGAAGAGATTTTCTTCACATTACTATCACTCTGCAAGTAAGAACGAGAAACGTTTAACGGAATATCTGGTGAATCAATTACACCGTGTAATAAAGTTAAAAATTCAGGTACAATCTCCGCAACGCTATCTGTTATAAAAACTTGATTTGAGTAGAGATTGATTTTATTTCGTTGAACTTCAACGTTTTCCTTGATTTTTGGAAAATACAAGATTCCCGTTAAGTTGAAAGGATAATCAACGTTTAGGTGAATGTGAAATAAAGGTTGTTCAAAAGTCATTGGATACAATTCTCTGTAAAATGAATCGTAATCCTCTTGTTTTAAATCAATTGGAGCTTTTGTCCAAGCTGGTTCGGGATTGTTGATTTGATTTTCAACCTCTGTCGCAACTCGCTTAACTTTCCCATCTTCATCTTTTTCACCTTCCGGAGAATCGATGTATTCTGTTTTAGTTCCGAAAACAATTGGAACAGGCAAGAACTTACAGTATTTATTGAGAATGTCTGAAATTCTAGTTTTCTCTAAAAATTCAATAGATTCTTCGTTAATATATAAAACGATATCAGTTCCTCGTTCTAATTTATCAATGTTTGTTATTGTATATTCAGGAGATCCATTACTTTCCCATTGCACAGCTTGAGCGCCATCGTATCTAGCTAAGGTTCTAATTTGTACTTTCTCGGCAACCATAAAACCAGAATAGAATCCGAGTCCAAAATGACCAATGATTTGCTCTGCACCTTCTGTTCCTTTATATTTCTCAACAAATTCTTCAGCGCCTGAAAAAGCAATCTGATTAATGTACTTATCAATTTCTTCAGCTGTCATTCCTATACCACGATCGCGAATGGTAAGTGTTTTTTCTTCTTTATCTAGAATTACTTCCACTTTTAAATCCCCCATTTCGCCTTTAAACTCTCCATTTTTGGCAAAAAACTTTAATTTTTGACTGGCATCAACAGCATTAGAAACCAACTCTCTTAAGAAAATCTCGTGATCAGAGTAGAGAAACTTTTTAATAATTGGAAAAATATTTTCCGTTTGTACATGTATTTGACCTGTTTTCATAACATTTGTTTTAATTTCGACGGATGCCATTTGTCAACCTTTATGCCATTGGGTAAAAACTGACATTCTGTCAATGAGAATTGAAAAACTGGCAGAATTGTTTCTAATAATGCAATTTGATAAAATGAATACTGAGCTATTACTTCAAGAATTTTCGGATGAAAAATTTGTTCAAGATACTATTAATCAGATTTGTAAAGATTTTTCTCGCTCTGGATGGGATATAGGTTCTAATTTGTTTCAAGGTATATTAACAAAAGATGAAATTGAAGAGTGGATTGCCGAAAAGTTAGTTGAAATCATGAAAATGGGAGAAACGCAATTACTTCAATTGATCTATCTAATTGATATACCTGAAAAAGAATTTTTATCAATCACCCCAGAATCAAATTTCCCTCAACTTTTGGCCGAAAAAATTTTACTGAAAGAAGCGTACAAGGTTTATTTGAGGAGGAAGTTTTCGTGAGATGTTGAGCTCCATAGGGCTTTAATTAGAATCAAACTTCTAAGCATTTGAAATCCTTAGAAGCTAATTTAAACGTTTGTCAGTTTAGTATCTGAATGATTTAAATATTATTATGAAACGTAGTTTAGAAGCAAAAAATATCACCAACATTTAGGGTGAGCACCTGTTCCAAATAATACTGACTTTATATCTTCATCTGCATTTATTTTTTTATTGGCATAATCAGACACTTTTAATTGCACATCACTGTCTAAATTTTTGCATGTTCCTCCAATTTGACTAAGTGCAAGAAGATTTTCCGCTAAATCCAAGAATTTTTTTTCTGTTTGATGATTTCTTGGTCCTGAGCAAATTTTATTATATTCACTTGAATAAAAATCGAATAATTTATCTACCTCTTTGATCGCGTCGTCATAAGAAGCAGCTGATTTAATGCCATCTTTCATTTCATCTTCCTCTAAACTACCAGCGGCGATCAAAATAAATACTCCAAAAAGAAAAATACTTGAAATTAATTTAATTGATTTTTTCATAATTCATCCATTTATTATTTATTATTATTAAAATTATTACTAGAGAATAAAAAAGTATATCATTAGGGTCAAATGTACCGGGAACTATATTTAATAATTGACCAATTTCAGAAGTCACGGCAATTATCGGTAATAAAATAGTCCAAAACCAAATAAAAAAGTGAGACTCATTTCTCCAAATTTGGACCATTATTAAATTAAAAGATAATAGCCAAAGTCCATCAGGTAATGAGTAAATAAACCATTCAGGTAATGAATTTTTAATTGGAATAAAATTAAACCTTAGTACTTTAAAAAAA
>JBIKQS010000243.1:0-4146 GCA_044349575.1 Crocinitomicaceae bacterium | reverse complement strand
AAAGATCAATGATTTTCCTGTTTTACCAGCACGAGCCGTACGACCACTTCGATGCGTATAATTCTCGATATCATCCGGTAAGTTGTAATTAATTACGTGTGTGATATTATCGATGTCCAATCCTCTTGCTGCAACGTCTGTAGCCACAAGCAATTGAATTTCTCTTCTTCTAAAACGATCCATTACACGATCACGCATAGCTTGCGTTAAATCTCCGTGCAAAGGCTCTGCGTTGTAACCATCTTTGGCTAATTTTTCAGCAACACTAGCAGTTTCCATACGTGTGCGGCAAAAAACCAAACCAAAAATTGTGGGATTAAAATCAATTAAACGTTTAACCGCTTCAAAACGATCTTTTTCTTTTACTTGATAATACGTGTGTTCGATGTTTTCATTACTCTGGTTTTTATGTCCAACAGAAACTTCGAAAGGATCTGACATGTAATTAGAAGCAATGCGAGAAACTTCAGTTGGCATGGTTGCAGAAAACAACCAAACATTTTTCTCATCGGGAGTTTGTTTTAGAATAGAATCCAAATCCTCTTTGAATCCCATGTTCAACATTTCATCTGCCTCATCTAAAATAACGATGCGAACATCCTCCAAAGCAATTGCTCTTCTGTTAATCAAATCCATCAAACGACCTGGAGTAGCAACAATAATTGCCGCACCACGCTTGATGTCAGACATTTGTCTTCGAATATCTGTTCCGCCATAAACGGAAACAATGTTTAAATCCAAATACTTCGCGAAATTCTCAAGATCTTTGGTGATTTGCAAACACAATTCACGCGTAGGACAAAGAACCAAACCTTGAGGAATGCTTTTCTTTTTGTTAATGTTATTGATTAAAGGAAGACCGAAAGCTGCTGTTTTTCCTGTTCCTGTTTGGGCTAAACCTACTAAGTCTCTTTGCTGGTTTAATAAGGCCGGAACTGCCTGTTCTTGAATCGGGGTTGGTGTTTCAAAGCCTAGTTCTGCTAACGCTTTTAGGACTGCACCATCCAATCCGAGTTCTTCAAATGTCATATACTGTTTTAAAAATTAGGCGCAAAGGTAGGGATAAAAAAAGGATAAACCATTGGAAAATCAAGCCTTGCAGAAATGTTTATACTTTGTTAACGATTTTTTTACAAAATAATCTTTGTGATTTCACTGACAGAATCAAGTAATTATGTTTAGATTTGAATAAAATTGAATACTATGGAATTTACTTTGGTGCCTTTAGGACTTATACTTTTAGTAATATTGAGTGGTTTGTTAACGGTTTCTCAGGGAACGGTTGCTGTTATTACCATGTTTGGAAAATATCGAAGAGTTTTACATCCTGGATTGAGAATAAAGATTCCGTTTATTGAAAAGGTGTATAAACGCGTTTCGATTCAAAATCAAAGTATTGAAATGGAATTTCAGGCTGTAACTGTAGATCAAGCGAATGTGTATTTTAAAAGTATGCTATTATATAGTGTGATGGATGAGCAAGATGAAACAATCAAAAAAGTTGCCTTTAAATTCATCAGCAATAAAGATTTTATGCAAGCATTGGTACGAACAATTGAAGGTTCAATTAGAGCGTATGTAGCAAGTCAGAAACAGTCTGAAATTTTGGGTTTGCGTCATGAATTAGTTGATAACGTAAAACAGCAAATTGATCACACACTGGAATCTTGGGGATATCACTTATTAGATCTACAAATCAATGACATTACATTTGATGCAGCAATTATCGAAAGTATGAGCAAAGTTGTTGCGTCTAATAACCTAAAAGCTGCAGCTGAAAATGAAGGTCAAGCTTTATTGATTACTAAAACAAAAGCGGCAGAGGCAGAGGGGAATGCCATTAAAATTGCTGCGCTCGCAGAGAAAGAAGCGGCTATGTTGCGTGGACAAGGAGTTGCATTATTCCGTCAAGAGGTTGCAAAAGGTATGAGTGAAGCGGCTGAAGAGATGAAACAAGCCAATTTAGATACAAACGTTATTCTTTTCTCCATGTGGACTGAGGCAATTAAGAACTTTGCTGAATATGGCAAAGGCAATACAATTTTCTTGGACGGAAGCGCTGAAGGAATGCAAAAAACCATGAAGCAAATTCAAGCAATGTTGAGCGGAGAAATCAACAATGACAAGAATAAATAAAAAATAGTATTGTTGTATATTACTGGTTTTTTTGGTTTTGATATGTTAATCAAAGCTTCAGCATCTATTATTTTAAATCCATATCGGTTAAATTAATCTCGGCTCTAATAATCTCTTTTTTTTTCAGTTTGATTTATTTCCCTGTTAACGTGTCAATTTAAAGATTTGAAAATCACAGTATCTGAGTTAGATAGAAATTATTATAAAAACTACTTTGTTATTTTTTTTAATTGGCTTAAGTTTGCCAAAAAAATAAATAAATAAATGAAAACATTTTTATCCCTTTTAGTAATTTCAATTGCACTAAATATTTTTAGTCAAAACATTAAATCAGAAGATTTAAAGTACAATTACGTTAAATTACCTAGTACGCCTATACAACCTAGGATTTTGAACTATCAATCGTCTCTTTCGTCTTCATCTGATGAGGAGAATGCAAAAATTTTAGCTGAATATGAAAAAGCAAAAGCTCAGGCTGATGCTGATTATGACAGAGAAATGGCTGAATATCCAATGAAGGTTAAAGCTGCTGACGAAAAATACGAAAAAGCAATGGCTGAATACAACGACAAATCATTGGCTAAAAAAATCCTTGAAAAACAGTTGTTAAATGAAAATACAAAACCTGTTAAAGATTACGTTCCTGTCCCTTACAAAAGAAATGTGCCGAAGCCAGATATTAAAACAACGTATGATTATCCTTCACTTGCATCAACGTATTTAAAGCTTGATGGCTATAGCAAGTCATCTAATAATGCACTTTCTTACCATGTAAATATGCAAGGATTTGAGCGTTCTCAACCAACTGTAAAAACAGAAGTTAAAAGAGAATCAAAACTGGTAAATAATACTTCAACCATGGTTGATGTTACGTATTATTGGGTAGAATTTACTTACAGAAATCAAATGAGTGTTAGAATTGCAAGTCCAACCAACCAAGATATCTATTTCGTTGCACCAACTGAATTGGCTGAGTTCAAGACTTATAAATCAACATCTAGCAAAACAGCACCTTCCTCTGATTATGCTTCTTTGTTCAGAACAGTGGAAGAAATCGCATTGAAGGAGAACTTAACATTGATAAATCACTTAGTGAACGATAGAATTGGATATGAAATAACAGAAAGAGCTACATCACTTGATTATGTAAAATCTAAAAAAGATGACTACCAAGATGTAGAGGACGCATACAATAATGCTATGTTGGGATTAAAATCGTTAATTTCAAACGAAACAGCTGCCATTGAAAAACTAACGAAATCTATTTCACAATGGAATACAATTTTGAAAGAATCAGATCCTTCAAACAAAAAAGCGAGAGTAGATAAAGATTTAACAATTTCAATTAACTTTAACTTGCTTGAATGTTATTTTGCGTTGAAAAACACTACAGAAGGAGAAGCTGTTATTGCAGCATTGGATAAACTTGATTTATCAAATCGTGAAAGAAAACTTAAAGAAAAATACTCTGCATTATTTTTAGATTTAACAGCAAGAAAAATTGCGAATGGTCTCTAATTAAATAATTGGTTTACCCTACGGAAAGCGCTTTTATAGGCGCTTTTTTTTTGTTTTAGTATATTTTCTCTAGGTTTTTAGAGATTTATTTTCTTTGGTTTTTTTAATGAAACTAGAACTTCTTGTTTTTGATACGTGTTTTGATAAAATCAGTTGACCATTTGCTTTAGATAAAACGGATTTTTTGATACCATGCAGTATATCAGAAGCATGTTTTCTTGAAACATCCAAATCTACGATTGGGAATGGGTAATCTGAACCAAGTTTACACGAATAGAATACTTGATCCATTTCACTCATTTTCCATGGCTCATGAATAAGACTTGCAGGCACTTCAGCTAATTCAGGAATCCATTTACGTATAAAAGTTCCATCCGGGTCATGGTCCTCCGAATTTTTAATTGGGTTGTAAATTCTTAAGGTGTTTACACCTGTCAATCCCGCTTGCATTTGAATTTGTGGATAATGAATACCAGGTTCATAATCTAAAAA
>JBIKQS010000242.1:0-4151 GCA_044349575.1 Crocinitomicaceae bacterium | reverse complement strand
TTAAATGATGTCTTTCATATTTCATTCCTTCCTGCGGTGGATAAGGAACTTCCAACCACCAACGATCAGATTTATTACTTTTATAAAATACAATTTCTTCTTCAAAATCGTCCATTGCAACAATATGACGTATGTATTGTGCTTTGCTTCCAATTGGAAAATCTGCCTTTCGCTGTGCAAATCCATCGATAAAATACCATACAATCTCGGCCAAAAGATGATCTGCAATTTCCGAATCACTTGTTCCTATATGGTTAAAAATACCAAAGCTTGATAACTTATCGCTTATACCGGCATACTTTGCAATTTGACAAATCTGTTCAGCATAAAACCCATTGGGTTGGGCCTCTTTTGTAAGCGTTTCCGACGCTTTTATGGAATTAAAATCAATGGTAATTAAATCTGAATTTCGCAAATGAGGCTCAGCTCTTCTGAAATCAGAATTAAACTCACCTAAACGACAAGCGTCAAAATATAATCGTTCAAACAATTCCAAATCTTTGATTCCCGCATACGGAATTTGAAGTCCAATATTAGCATGGTTAAATAAATAACAGGGACGTTGCATCAACATATGACTCAAATAACCTTCCGAATGAATATCGTTTTCTACATCTCCGAGGTCAAGTTTATGATCAACTGCGCATGTATTAATTGTTTGTTCTAGTCTAGAGTAACCTTTGTACATTGCAAAGGTCAAATCTTGACTTCCCCCGATAACTATTGGAATTATACGTTTTTTTACTAGTTCGAAAATAATTTGTTCAATAGCAAAATGAGTGTCCTTTAATTCATTTCCTGGAATTATATTCCCTAAATCGTAGATGTCAAACTTCCAATCAACATGAGCATATAAATCATAGATTTTTTTTCTAAACCCATCCGTTGAATTACAGTTTTCTGAAATATTTTTATTACCGCGGTATTCAGGTACAAAGATTACAGCGAGCCCACCTGGTTTTAATTCCGGAAAAACTCCTTCATTTCGTTCTATTTTGGAACCAAGTTGATCCGATAAAAATTCTTTCTGAATTGTATCAATGGGTGAAAAAAAAATGGATATATCTGACATTGCTTTTCTTTTAATCAAAGATATATCAGTCGATAATTAATTTTATGAATCGATTAAAAAGAAATACATAACATAAGGTTAATAACCGAAATTAGATGTAATTAAACGCATTACACAAATACAACTCTAAAAATTAACCTTGACAACTCTACATGATGTAGAAAAGTATTGAAAATGAAATAGTATTAGTTTTATAGGTTAATCAGTAGATTGAAACCATTAAAAAGCTGCTTTTTCTACTGGACTAATAAGTATGGAAAGCTACCCCGATTTTTGGAAGAAACATTATATTTTTTTCATCATAATATGATCCATCTGCTGGAATTGAGTGCCCTACGTTAATTGAGGCTCTTAAATCTGTGTAATAATTTAAAGGAACGTGAAATGCAAATTCAGCATCTAAATGAAAATACAACTCGAGATCATACAATAAAAAACTTCCACCAACGGCAAATGAAGGTTTAAAACGGGAATATTGAGGTCGAATTCCAGCTGAACCTCTTAAAAACAAATACGAATATTTTTCGGACGGACTTCCGTATCCTAAAACAACATCTTGTGAGTTACCAAAATCTAAATCTAAACCAACAAAAGGTACAAACAAACCTTCGTTTCCCGCAAGACGAAGCCCAATCCCAAGACCTACACCTTGATATTTATCATTATAAATTGAAGGAACCCAAGCATATTGAAAAATCCCCATTACCCGAATATCAAATTCTAACTCCGGCAATTCCATCAGAGGTTTTTGAAAATTTACTCGTTTATAAAATCTGGAGGATTTTCCTTCTAGAGAGTAAAAATTAAATGTTGAATTACTCTTGTTTCCATCATTTAATTGGGATGAATATTGAGCTGAAATAAAACCTGACAGCAAACAAAATAAATAGAAGAGAAGCTTTTCTTTCATAAATTTATCAACAGTAAACAAAATTTAGAAATTGTTTTATAAAAACTTAAAAACAATTCATCGATAAATTTATGTAAAATTTCAGATACCTAAATAACTTATTCTTATGATTTAAACTTTGAATTGGTTAAATCGTAAATTTATCATAGCTTCAACTATTTCTCAAAAAATAAAAACACATTTTTTAATCCTTGTGATTTTCCATTCCACCAGGCTGACAGCATTTTGGCAATTTCAAAACATCTTCTTTTTTTGCTTTTACCTCATCCGCATCATAACCTATAGCTGCAATTATTTCCTTAATTTTTTGCAAAGAAATTTTCTTGGTTGAATACTTTACCGTTACTTTCTTGTTCTCCATATCTAATTCGGCAAACTTCACACCCTTTGTGTAGTTCAATTTACCTTCAATGCGATCTTTACAGTCATTGCATTGTGCCGAAGTTTGTATGACACTAGTTTCTGCTTTTTGACTGAAAGAAATTCCACAAATGAATAGGATAACCAACGATAAAAAATACTTTTTCATAATTCAATTTTTTAATTTTTACTTTTTTTGTTTGATTGAGTACCGCACTCCTGCATATACATTAATTCCCATAATTGGACCCCAAATATTCGTTGCATCAAATTTTGAACCGAATGGATTTTGAGCATCAATGATTGGATGTTTCTGTTTAAAATTAGTCAAGTTTTCACCACCCAGATAAAAATCCCACACTTTAAATACGTGGGTAATTTGCGCATTCACCAACGGATATACCTCACTTAATTGGTCATTAACTTGCTGATTGGGATTGACTTGGTCTTCCTGTACTGGCAAACGCGAAGCACCAAATATCGAACAGGTTAAATCATATTCCCAACGTTTATTTCTAGACATATATGCGAAATTTACAAATCCTCTGTGGCGCGGAATCATCACCTGTTGTCGCATTTCTCCACCGTATTTTGCTTTTACATCTAAGAATTTATAGGCCAATCGAATATCAAAATTCTTCACTGGTGAAATACTTAATTCTGATTGAAAGCTATTCGAGTAAGAACCACTTTTTAAGTTAGAAAATATAATTGCATCGATCGTTATATCTCGATCTACAATTAATTGGTTCTCAAATATTGTGTGGTATAAATCCAGAGTAATACTCGCTTTTTCGTCAAACACTTTAAATTCTTGAACAATCGAACCACCAAAATTCCAGGATATTTCAGGTTTAATCTCCGAAGGTGCAATCCATTGTTTCGAGTTAGCCAAAAGTGAAATATTATCAATCATGTAGTTTGGCACCCTCCAACCCTTTCCTGCTGTCAAGCGAAAATCTGTTTTTTCATGAATGATGTATTTGGCATGAAAGCGCGGTGAAAATTGACCTCCGAATAACGAATGATGATCGTATCTTGCACCCAATACTCCTGTCAAGCGAGAACTTGTGTAGGTATATTCGGCAAAGGCTCCTGGAACAATTTCAGTCCGTTGTTGAAACAGTGAATCCGCTGCTTGGGAAATATCAAGCAAAACCAAACTAGCTCCAAGTTTTATTTTATGATCCAATGTCCCTATGTAATCATCATAAATTGCATTGACATAGCCTCTTTTCTCTCTACCTGAAAAATTACGAATACCGAATGAACCGTTAATATCTTGGTATTTTACATTGTAAACTATACCCAAAGATTGATTCGTGCGTTTGCCAAAAAAACCTGTTTTTAGAAATGCATCAATGTGCTGTGAATTCAATAAAACTCCGTATTTAAAATCTTGAGGATTTGGTTCTAATTCCATACCTTTCACAAATCCCATTTGACCTCCCACTTTTCGATCTTGGTATGCGTTGAATCCAAATTGAGCCTCCATCTTATCGCCTTGAAATGCCCAACGATTCATAAACGCCAAGTTATCGCCAGTAGGCAAATCTTTGAAATCATCGTGGTTGTGATCAATCTGACCATATACTGATGAAGCGTGAGCCAACCAACCTGTACTCCATTTTTTAGAAATTTTATAACCAGCATTGGCATTAATTTCTGACCGACCGAAAATATTTTGGTACGCGTTGAAATATACCTTTTCCATCTCCGTAGGCTTTTTAATCTCCAGATTCACTAAACCTGCCATGGATTCATAACCATTAACTACATTTCCGGTTCCTTTTGTAATTTGAATAGATT
>JBIKQS010000241.1:0-4170 GCA_044349575.1 Crocinitomicaceae bacterium | reverse complement strand
TAGGTTTGCTCGATGAAACATTTTTTATGTATGGTGAAGACATTGATTTGTCTTATCGCATACAGCTTGGCGGATGGAAAAATTATTATTGCTCCGATACCACAATTATCCATTACAAAGGTGAAAGCACCAAAAAAAGTTCTGTAAATTATGTTTTTGTGTTTTACCGGGCGATGGTAATTTTTGCTGAGAAACATTTTTCTAAAAACCATGCAAAATCCTTCTCCACGCTCATTAATTTAGCAATTTATTTTAGAGCCAGTCTATCTATTTTAAAAAGATTTATATCAACAGTTACCCCTGTTTTTTTTGACTTCATACTTCTCCTCGGAGGATTATACGCTTTGACCAATCAGTGGAAATCATACGATGTTCATTTCCCATCAACCATTTTATTGATTTCGTTGCCGTATTACACATCTATATGGCTTTTCTTTTCTTGGATTTTTGGCCTTTATGACCGAGAATACAAAATAGTTAGTCTATTAAAATCACTTACCATTGGTACTGTTTTCATACTGGTAACTTATGCTCTTTTGCCAAAAGAATGGCAATTCTCAAGACTCTACATACTTGTTGGAGCACTTTGGGCTTTCTTGTATTTTATGATCTCAAGAATATATGTATCACTTCTTCACAATGGAACTTTAGGTCTTTTGAACAGACAGAAAACCTTCGCGATTGTTGGAGATGAGGTTGAATTTCAGCGTGTTTCAGAAATCCTAAGAGGAACGGGTAAATTTAAACTTCTCAGAGTTAGTCCAACCAATAATCGAGAGGACAATACAGTTGGAACTATTGACCAGTTGGATCAGATTTCCCATATCAATAAAATTGATGAAATTATATTTTGCGCAAAAAATACTGAGTCAAAAAAAATCATCTTTTGGATGACCCATTTAAATTCAGAAAAATATGATTTTAAAATTGCACAACCCGATACAACCTTTTTGATTGGTAGCAATTCGATTGAAAATGCAGGAGAATTGTACATTTTAAATATCAATGCTATTTCAAAATCAGAGAACAAACGAATAAAGCGAATATTAGATGTGACCATCTCATGCTTACTTCTTATTTCATCACCTATACTCAGTTGGTTCTACAAAAATAAATTGACTTTTTATCAAAATATTTTACATGTTTTAATATCGAAAAAAACATTAATTGGATATCAATTTGAAAATTCGTCGGAAACTAAAAACTATCTCCTTCCGATGATTAAAAAAGGTGTTATTCCTGTAGAAAATTGGTTTTCAAAAAACACTTCAATACCTTCTGATAACCTAAATATCATTTATGCACGCGATTATTCGCCACTTATTGATTTAAAGTTACTTCTTAAAAATCTTAATAAATTAGATTTCAAGAGTTAAATATTGAGCATTTGTCTATAATAATCTTTGGAATTTCCTTACCTTTGGGCTGATTTTAAAAATTTGATTTTTTAGTATATGGCAGAGATAGAAATTCGATTGCCCAAAATGGGAGAGAGTGTTACTGAGGCTACAATTACAAATTGGCTTAAAAATATTGGTGATAATGTTAATTTAGATGAGCCTTTAGTTGAGGTAGCAACTGATAAAGTTGACAATGAGCTTCCGTCTGAGGCATCAGGAATTTTAATCAAACGTTTGTTTGAAAAAGACCAGGTAGCTCAAGTTGGTGATGTTATTGCAATTATTTCAACGGATGGCTCCTCTTCAGCTGCTGTGGTCGAATCATCGAATCAAAGCACAATTGAAAATACTGTAAATGAAATCACTATTCCCGATCTTCCAGAAGTTTTAACGAATGGCAGTGAAAGGTTAAGCTCTTCAATTTCAGACAGATTTTATTCGCCACTTGTTCGCAGTATGGCTTCAAAAGAAGGGATTTCTATAACAGAATTGGATGCTATTTCAGGCTCGGGAAAAGATGGTAGAGTTACAAAAAATGATGTGATTACACACCTTGAAAACCGCTCAAATAAAACGATTTCAGAGCCGGTTAAACAAAATACAGCAGTTGTGAATACTACCCCTGCTGCTCAGCCAATTGCAAATACAAGCGCTCCTGCCACAGCTGGTTTCTTAGCGAATATCAAGGAGCCGATAGTAATGCCTCAACCGGGAGATGAAATTATTGAGATGGATCGCATGCGAAAGCTAATTGCTGAACACATGGTAATGTCAATGCACGTTTCACCTCATGTTACATCATACGTCGAAGCAGATGTTACAAACATTGTGAATTGGAGAAATAAAGTGAAGGATACTTTCAAGAAAAGAGAAGGTCAAAACCTTACTTTTACTCCTATTTTTATTGAAGCAATTGTAAAAGCAATTAAAGATTTTCCGATGATCAACGTATCTGTTAGCGGATCAACTATCATTAAGAGAAAAGACATTAACATTGGTATGGCAACTGCTTTACCTAGTGGTAATTTGATTGTTCCGGTAATCAAAAATGCTGATCAATTAAATCTAGTTGGAATAACGAAACAAGTTAATTCACTTGCTAACAGTGCAAGAGATAATAAATTGAAACCAGAGGATATTCAGGGAGGTACCTATACCGTAACAAATGTTGGTACATTTGGAAATGTTATGGGAACACCCATTATCAACCAACCTCAAGTTGCTATATTAGCTCTTGGTGCAATACGAAAAGTACCAGCTGTAATTGAAACACCAGAGGGCGATTTTATTGGCATTCGACACAAAATGTTCTTGTCTCATTCTTATGATCATCGTGTTGTTGATGGAGCACTTGGTGGACAATTTGTCCGAAGAGTTGCAGATTATTTGGAGCAATTTGACTTAAATAAAGAAATCTAATATATCTTTACATTATGAAAATCAATCTTTTACTACTTTTTATTGGTTTACTTCCATTTACAAGCTTGCGAGCTCAAATGACTGAAGAAGAATTAAACCAAGTAATACTTAATGCTAACGAGCAAGAATTAGTTGTTCACAACTCACGAATGCTTCAAGAAAACTTTTTCTATTATGCAGATAAGGTTGCTACTCGTCTTCTAGAAATGAATCCTGAAAGTGCTAATTACAACTACAGAAAAGGATTTATTCTTCTAGAAATGCACACAGAATTTGAGAAAGCTATTAAGTACTTAAATCGGGCAACTGGAAAAATAGAGAAAAACTTTGATATGTATTCATCTCGTGAGCAAGCTGCGCCACCAGATGTGTTCTACCATTTAGGACGAGCATACCATTTAAATGAAGAATATGACAAAGCCGTAATTAACTACAATTTATTTTTGGAAAATACAGCCAAGCAATCTGAATTGATTCCAGAGGCTAAGCTTCGTATTCAACAATGTGATGTGGCTCAAAAACAAACATCTAAACCTATGAATGTGAAGGTTAAAAACATGGGAGATAAAGTGAATACAGTTTACGGAGATTACTCTTCTCAGATTTCACTTGATGGAAAATCACTTCATATTACTTCAAGAAGAGAATGGGAAAATGGAGAGTCTAATGCATTTAGAGACCCAATGTTTAACAACTACACAGAAGATATTTATTTACTAAAATTAGATGAAAACAATACTTGGTTCAATCCTAAAAAATTGGATTTATCCAAACCACAAATGAATGAAGCAAGTGTTTCCGTAAGTATTGATGAAAGAAAAATATACTTATATAAAGACAGCAGTGGCATGGGTGACATTTTTGTAACTGAATTTGCCAATGATCAATTTAGTGGGGCTGCACCAGTAAAAATTGACAATGTCAATACAAAAGCGTGGGAAACTCACTTAGTTGTTTCGCCTGACGGGAAATTATTATATTTCGTTTCTGATAGAATCGGAGGAAAAGGGAAAAGAGATATTTATTTCATGGAGAAAAAAGGAGATAAATGGTCAGAACCTAAGAATCTAGAGACTGTAAATACTGAATTTGATGAAGACTCACCGTTTGTAGGTATTGATAACAATGTTCTTTATTTTTCAAGTAACAATGCGAACAGTATGGGTGGCTTTGACGTGTTTATGACTGTCAGAGATGCGAGCGGTAACTGGTCGCCAGCTATTAACTTGGGTTATCCGGTAAATTCACCAGGAGATGATGTTTTCTTTACTACTACTGCCGACGGTAAAAAATCATACGTTTCATCATTGCGTAAAGGTGGACTTGGTGAAAAGGATATTTATGAAATTAA
>JBIKQS010000381.1:0-4171 GCA_044349575.1 Crocinitomicaceae bacterium | reverse complement strand
TATTGAAGATGGGTTTTTAGAATCTGATTTAGGTTCCATCGACAAGTTTAACTTGTATAGAATAGTGCAAGAATTTATAAATAATTCGATTAAACACGCTCAAGCACAAACGCTTACTTTTGAAATATACAAAACAGAAAGTGATATTGTAATTGTTGTTTCAGATGATGGTATAGGTTTTGAAATTGAAAAAGTAGAAAAAGGTCTCGGAATACAGAATCTATATCATCGCATGAAAATGTCTACAATCAAAGGGATTTTGGAAAGTAGCCCAAATCAAGGTTCTAAATTGACCATCCAAATTAACAAGTTTACTAATTAGCAAAATTAATCTTTAGTTTTGTTGTACTTTTGCACCGATAATATATAAAAATGAATATACAACGTTTTACTAATTTCAAGACAATAGCATTTTTTGTCTTGTTTTTTTGTTTCCAAAAAATAATGGTAGCACAAACAGCGTCGTTTACGACTTTGCCGGTTAATTCGGGTGCTTCATTAACAATTTGTCAAGGGCAACAAGTAACATTTATTAATACATCAACCGGTATTTCACCCGGAGCGACTTATGCTTGGACTTTTACATCAGGAACACCAGGCAATGCCACAGGAACTGGTCCACATACAATTGCATATAATACGGTTACGAATACTTCTGCTACATTGGTAATAACCAACACAAATGGAACGACTCTATCTTCGACTATGTCAATTACAGTAAATGTAGCACCAACATCTACGATTACCTTATTAAACTCAGGAGCAGGTTTTGCTACCTCAAATGCTAACGGAGTTACGCTATTTAGAAATTGTACATCATCAACTTCAACTACGTTTAATTTTGGTGTTTCAGCATATGCTCCAGTAACTACTCAAACCTTTAACTGGGGTGATGGAACTCCAAATTCAACTCAAGCTGACTTAGTTTCAAATCAGATTTCACATAATTATTCACTTGGTCAATATACGCTAACTCATACTGTTGTTTTGCCCAATGGTTGTCAAGTAATTAAACAATATTCAGTATTCAATGGTCAAGCGCCTGTAATAACTGTTTCTGGTTCTGGGCAAAATACGTGTTTGCCTTTTCCGTATGATTTAGATATTTTGTCGAACAACGTTCCGGGTACACTGTACAATGTTTCATTTACGGATGGGAGTCCAGCTTCTGTATTTACTACCGTGAATGATACTACTATTTCTCATGTATTTAATACTTCTTCTTGTGGTCAAACCTATCCTGTTGGTCCAGTTACAATTGATAATGCTTTTCAGGCGACTATTGTAGCTCAAAATGCCTGTGGTACGACTTTCGCAACGGTTGGACCAATTACTATTTCTACAGGTGTTGATGCTCAATTTTCATATTCTCCAGCATCACCTATTTGTCAAGGTGAACCAGTTACCTTTACGAATGAATCTACGGGCGGAGAGAATGTTGATCAGGGAGGTTGTTCAAATGATTATGCATACTATTGGTCTGTTGAAGAATCTACAGGTTGGACTGTAACGGATGGCACTTTGGGTTCTGACAACGGTTTTGTAGGGGCGACCTTCGATTATACACTTTGGAATACCCCTGCTGCTGATTCTGTTGAACTAACATTTGATACTCCAGGTTCTTATCACGTTTGGTTGTACGCTGCCAATGCTTGTGGAATAGATTCTATCATGCAAATTGTAACAATAAATCCTACGGCACAAGTTATTTTTAATCCTGAAATTCAAACGATTTGTTCGGGTGACTTTTCTGATTCAATCTTTATGACTTCAACAATACCGGGCTATTTAATTACTTGGCAATTTGTTGATACTGTAAATGTTACAGGAGTTACTTTTCAAAATGGAGCACAAGTTAATGCTGATACTATCGTGCCATTTGTAATTACCAACCCTACAGCAGATTTAGGTTATGTTGTGATTAGCGCTACGGTTGGTTGTACGAATGTTCCGCCTTCTCTAGATACAATTTATGTAAATCCATTTGGAGATTTACAAGTGACACCGCTGCAAGATTATATTTGTAGTAATGAGATTACTGATATTGATATTACCAGTAACTTGGACGAAGCAACTTTCTCATGGACGGTAACTTCTCCGAGTACAATCACTGGTGCATCTAATGGTTCAGGAAATACCATTTCTCAAACGTTATTTAATTCAGGAACAACCATTGATACTGTTTTTTACACTATTTCAATTGCGAATGTTCAATGTCCGGATAACCAAATTATTGTGCCAGTTGCTGTTCAACCAGGTATTAATTTAACTGTAATAAATGATACCATAGTTTGTTCAGGTGGATCTATCAATCCAGTTGATGTTATTTCTACACCTGCTGGAGCAACATTTTCTTGGGAAAATTCAAATACTGCAATTGGTTTAGGCGCCTCTGGTTCTGGTCAAGTACCAACTTGGACTGTTCCGAGTAATACCACGGGTAGTTCTATTTCAGGTACTATAACTATTTCAGCAACATTGGATCCTAGTTGTCCTGGTAGCGAGACTGATTTTATCGTAACTGTTGAGCCAACGGGAGATATTGATGTTTCTACCTTGGATACGTTGGTTTGTAGCGGCGAATCACCTGAAATTCAAGTTGAGAGCAGTATTTCATCAGCAACAATTACATGGACTCAAACTTCTCCGGCTAGTATTTCCGGTGCTACTAATGGAAGTGGAAACCCGGGATCGATATCTAATGTTTTAACAAACAATGGATCAACTTCAAGTATTGATACGGTATTTTATACATTCTCCATAAGTGGGGTTCAATGTCCAAATCCAAACGTAACTGTTTCAGTTGCTGTTCAACCTCAAATTACCATGAATGATGTTCCAAACATTTTAGTGTGTCCAGGTCAATCCATAAATCCAACTGATTTTGTTTCTACTCCTTCTGGAGCTACATTTACATGGACAAATGACAATACAGCTATCGGAATTGCTGCATCCGGTTCAGGCCAAATAGCAACGTGGTCAGCACCACCGAATAATACATCAAGTACGGTTACTGGTTCAGTAACTGTATCCGCTCAGCTAAATGGATGCCCTGGAGTTCAAGATGTGTTTACAGTATCTATCAATCCAATTCCTGATTACTCGTATAATCTGAACCCGTCTTCAGGATTGTCATGTGTTTCAGCTACTGCAGATATTGTTGGATCTGTTATTCCTTCAGGCTCAACCATCGTTTGGTCTGGTCCTGGAATTGTTTCTGGTCAAGGTACAGGAAGTATCACTATCAATACACCGGGAGCATATAGTATTGTTATGACTGATCCAGGCACCGGTTGTACTTCTACAGAGCTTGTTCAAATGGATCCTCCAACTCAAATTACTATTACAAGTGCTGTTGTGCAGAATGTTACATGTGGGGGAGCATCTGATGGTACTATTTCTATTGTAACGGATAATTCTTCTGGCGTAAACTATACATGGACTCCAAATGCTGGTTCTAATGCCTTAGTAAATGGATTGTCACCTGGGGTTTATTCAGTGGTAGTTACAAATGCAGATTTGTGTACAGACGACTCAACCTTTACGATTTCTGAACCTGATCCAATTGTAGTTGTGATGATTGACAGCGTTGGTTCAGAATGTGGTGAGGCCAATGGTTCCTTAACTGTTTCTGCAACTGGGGGACAAGGTGGTTTCTCGTATAGTTGGAATAATGGAAATGAAGGACCAACAAATAACGGAATTGATGCAGGAAATCATACGGTAACAGTTACTGACGCCGCAGGATGTTCTGTTGATGAAGTATTTGATCTAGGTTGTACAGAGTTAATTCCTATTGTAGTTCCACAATTAATCACACCAAATGGTGATGGCAAAAATGACGTTTGGATTATTCAAAATATTCAACAATATCCAGAAATTAAAGTATGGGTGTACAACAGATGGGGAAATTTAGTATACCAATCTCAACCTTATGAGAATGATTGGAATGGCTATTATACGGAAGGTGGAAATGTAAATGGACCGCTTCCTGCCTCTACCTATTTCTATTTGATAGATACAATGAAAAAATCACAAGACCCAATTAAAGGGTATTTAGAAATTCAACCATAAGACGTAAAAAAGATGAAAAAAATAATTCTTATCCTTATCGGTATAGTATCGCTTAATGCGAATGCACAACAAGATGCACAGTCATCTTTGTATTTCT
>JBIKQS010000031.1:0-13355 GCA_044349575.1 Crocinitomicaceae bacterium | reverse complement strand
AAATTTGATCTCTGTTGAAAATCTACACGAAATTCATTGTAAAATGTTAACTGAAATTGAATTAAATAAAGGTAAAATCACCGAAATTTTTTCAGCATTAGAACTAAAAAACGAAACGCCTTTTAGAAGAAAACCAAATATTAAAATGGGCTACGAAGCTAAAACCAAATACTCCGATGTAGATTTTTCAAAATCAATCATGGTTGGTGATACTGATTCTGATATTGAATTTGGCAAGAACCTTGGTATGAAAACTATACGTGTTATTTCAGAAGAAAAAGAAAACTTAGCACCTGATTTGCACGTAACTACTTTAAAAGATTTGGCTAATTTATTAAACTCTTAACAATGCGATTATTTCTTCTATTTATCTTATTTTCCAGCAATCTTATCGCTCAAAAGTTTAATCAAACAGATTCAAAAGGTCAAAAGCAAGGAACTTGGAGGAAATACTATGAAAATGGTAAATTAGAATTTGAAGGTAATTTCTTGGATGGGAAACCAACTGGGGTTTTTCGTTTTTATTACGACAACGGTGCTAAAAAAGCATTAATCGATCACAACATTGCAACAGGCCGATCATTAGCTAATTTCTTTCATCCAAATGGACAACTAATGAGTGGTGGTATTTACAGAAACCAAATGAAAGATTCAACTTGGATAACATTTACAGAAAATGGCCTTGTGAGTGAAATCTCAAATTATCTAAAAAACGAACTACACGGTCCTAGGAACACCTATTATATTAGTGGTTTGGAAGGTGCTACAAATAGAATTCCTTTTGTTAAATCAAATTATAAAAACGGAAAATTAGACGGTGAATACATTGAATATTTCATGGATGGCAAAAAGAAAGTTTATTCTTTTTATATTGATGGTAACTTAAATGGAATCTCAATGGAATATTACAGAAATGGCAATAAAAGCTCAATGATTCGCTACAAATTAGGTATAAAACATGGTTATGCAACGGGATATGACGAAAATGGTAAAGAAGTAAAAACTATCTACTACTACAAAGGAAGACTTCTGACAGGAAAGGACCTAGAGAAACATTTAAATTATTGTAAGGCCAAAGGTATCGACCCAAACGAATAAATTCCTATATTTGTTTATGTTTAAATTGAATAAAATAGTGCGATTAGGCGTTTTTTTCATTTTATTATCGGCTGTATTATTAGCTTGTACCAAAAAGTCTCAAAATATAAAACCAGATCTTCATAAAGCGTATTTTGATTTAACTCCAGGAAGATTTATTGAATATGAAGTTCTTGAAATAAATCACGACCAAAACGCCCTCATTGAGCATGATACCATGCGCTATTTTATGAAAGTACAAATTGAAGATACTATTCTAGACAATCTTGGTAGGATTAATAATAAATATGTGCGATACAAAAGAAATAGTGTGACTTCTCCTTGGTCAATTGCTGATGTTTGGATGGTATTAATCGATGGTAATAATGCCGAATTGGTTGAGGAAAATCAACGAACCATAAAAATGAAATTCCCAGTTGATAACTACACAAATTGGAATGCAAATAGTTTTAATAATCTTCCTTCTTTGGATTGCTTTTATGAAAACTTACACGTTACTAAAAGTATAAATGGGCTTACCTATGATAGTACAGTTAGAGTAAACCAAGGATCTGAACGGAATTTAATTCGCTTTTACAACAAGTTTGAGACCTATGCCAAAGGAGTAGGAATGATTGAAAAATATTACAAAGATTTGACCATTTCCAACTTCGACACGCTAAACATTTCATCAGGTAAAGAATTGTACCTGAAAATCCTCCAATATGGAATAAATTAAAGAATGAAAATCTCAATCTTTTCAGCTTTTCCTCCTTTTCGTGGTGGTATTTCTCAATTTAGCACGAAACTAAGTGAAATACTTGAAAAAAGGCATGAACTAGTTTTAATTACTTTTAAAAAACAATACCCAAATTGGCTTTTTCCAGGAAAATCACAATATGATTTTAACCAAAAAACTTTTATTAAAGCCCAGATTCATCAAATTATAAGTACTTTATCCTTTCCGAGCTACTTTAAAGCGATAACTCTTATTAAAAAAGAAAAATCGAAAGTTTTCATTACCAATTATTGGATGACATTTTTCGCTCCATTTATGGGTTTTATTGCTCGAAAATTGCCAAAAGAAACGATAAAAATTGCTATTGTACACAACCTTACCCCTCATGAAAAAAGATTTTTTGACAAAGCATTTAATTCCTATTTTCTTAAATCGTATGATGGATTTGTCGCTTTGTCAGAATTTGTTTACAATGATTTGAAAAAATACGTAGACGAAAAAAAAATTATTCATATCCCTCACCCACCCTATAATCAATTCGGTGATAAGTTAACAAGAGATGAAGCTTGTCAAAAATTAAACATTGACTCGTCAAAACATACGCTTTTATTTTTTGGAATAATTCGAAAATACAAGGGATTAGATTTATTGATTCAAGCCTTTGATCAACTTGACGAAAACTATCAATTAGTTATTGCCGGTGAAGTATATGGTAAGGACAATGAAATTGTTGATTTGATAAAAAAGAACACAAATAAAAAACGCATACTGTTTCATAATCAATTCATACCTGATGAAGAAATCACCACCTATTTTTCAGTAGCTGATTATTTAGTTCTACCCTATCGTTCAGGAACTCAAAGTGGAGTTTCAGCAATTGCGAATCATTTTGATCTCCCAATCATGGCAACAAACACAGGGGGTCTAACGGAATCATTGAATTTAGAAAATGATCTGATAATAGAACAAGCTAATGTTTCAAGTATTTTTACTTCTATAATTCAAAGTAAGAATAAAAAAACTGATGAAAATCAGAGTAAAGAAAATTTGAATCACACTATTTCATGGGATAATTTCTGTGTTAAAATGGAGGATTTCATTGCCTCATTAACCAAATAATTTTTTCCATTTTGAATTAATCTCTTTTTTTATTGATTTTCACGTTGCAAAACCCTATCTTTGCGGGCTTAAATTGAAACTAACACTTAAAAGTTATGCGTAATAAAGGATTTTTTTGGTTTATAACGATTTTATTAACAGCTGTTTGCATCTATCAGCTTTCGTTTACTTGGGTTGCAAGTAATGAAGAAGCAAGAGCAGATAAAGAAGCTCAGCGAAAGGTAATTGAATTAAAAGCGCAAGCAGCAAAAACGGGTAATAAGGCAACTCTACCCAATAACACTGTAGTTGATTTCAATAATCCCGAGGCAGAGGAAATTGCGAAAGCAGCATTTATTAATCAAATTTTAAAAGACAAATCTGAAAAAGCTGTTTATCCTTTATTAGGATCAACATTTTCTGAAGTAAAGAAAAGAAGTTTAGCATTTGGACTTGACCTTGTGGGTGGTATGAGTGTTACTCTTGAAGTTTCAATTCCTGATTTGTTAAAGAACTACGCAAGAAATCCACGTGACTTAAAATTCAAAAAAGTATATAATGCGGCTATGAGTCGTTACAAAAATGGTGGTGATTTCATAACCCTATTTATTGATGAAAACAAAAAACAGAATAATGATCTAGTAGTTAAATTATTCGCTCTAACGGAGATTGAAGGGTTGACTACAAAATCTAGCGATTCAGATGTTGAAAGTTTTTTCAGAAAAATTGCATCATCTTCTATGGATGGAGTTGAACAAATCATGAATAAACGTATCAATCAATTTGGTGTTGCTCAACCAAACATTCAAAAAGACCCATCTAAAAATAGAATCTACATAGAATTACCGGGCGTACAAGATGAATCAACTGTTGCAGCCAAACTTCAATCAACTGCAAACCTACAGTTTTTTGAAACTTATGTGTATAATGATATTGCGAGCCAATGGAATCAAGCTGTTTCCCTATCTAAACAAGTATATAATCCAAGCGAAGAAATTGTAGCAGATACAACGACTAATTCAAAAGACACGTCAGCTGTTGCGAAAAAAGATTCAACTGATACCACTAAAAAAGAGAATAAAGAAGAGACAGCTGCACAATCTACAAACCAAAAAGGACTGGGTGAGTTAGTTAAAGGCAATGCAAATGATTTCGCTGTTGGTACTGCAAAAATTGCAGATAAAATCAAAGCCGATGAATTATTAAGAAGAGCAGACATTTTAGATCTTTTCCCAGAAGATTTGAAATTTATGTGGTCAGCGGAGCCAGAAAAAATAGACGATAAAACCAAAGAAATGGGATACCGTTTGTATGCTTGTAAAGTTCCACAAAGTGGAAAAGCGGATGTAGGTGGAAAAGATATTTTGAAAGCAAGTACTGGTTATGATTCTCAAAATGGTGATATCACTGTTGATCTACAAATGACCAATGAAGGAGCAGACAAATGGTCTAAAATGACTGCTGAAAACGTAGGAAAATTTATTGCGATTACCATGGATGATGTAGTTTACAGTGCTCCACGCGTAAATCAAGCGATAAACGGAGGAAACACCCAGATTTCGGGTAATTTCTCAGTAGAAGAAGCAAAAGATTTAGCTGGATTATTAAATGGAGGCGCTTTACCAGCACCTTGTGTAATCAAGGAACAAACTAAAGTTGGTCCAACCATCGGTGCTGAAAATACAAAAGCCGGTTTAATATCATTTGCGATTGCACTTGTGGTTGTTTTTCTATACATGTATTTCTATTATGGAAAATCCGGATTGGTTGCCAACATTGCCTTGATTGCTAATATTTTCTTCATCTTTGGTTGTTTAGCGAGTTTCGGAGCTGTATTGACTTTAGCAGGTATCGCAGGTATCGTTTTAACAATTGGTATGGCAGTAGATGCTAACGTACTTGTTTATGAACGTATTCGCGAGGAATTAGCAAATGGGAAAGATAATGCATCAGCAATTGATGCAGGATATAAAATGGCATTATCATCAATCATCGATGCAAACGTTACTACGTTGTTAACTGCGATTGTATTGAAAATTTTTGGTTCAGGTCCAATTGAATCTTTCGCAACTACTTTAATAATTGGTATTTTCACTTCTGTATTTGCTGCTTTAGTAATTTCTCGATTGATATTCATTTGGATGATGAACAAAAATATGTCTATCGAATTTGATACAAAACTTACAAGAAATGCATTTAAAAATCTTAAAATCAATTTTATTGGCAAAAGAAAACTATATTATTTGGTTTCAACATTCCTTGTTGTTGGATCATTAATCTTAGTTGGAACTAAAGGATTAAAACCTTCTGTAGAATTTTCAGGTGGTAGAACGTATGGTGTTAAATTTGACAAAAGTGCAGCTAGTGAAATTGAATTCATCAAATCAAATCTTACCAAGTCATTCAATGGTGCATCAGTTGACATCAAAACAAAATCTAATAACTTCTTTGTTGAAATCACAACAAACTATTTGTTATCTGAAGATTCTGGAGAAGCTAAAGTTAAAGCAAAATTAAACGAAGGTTTAAACAACTGTAAATCCAAATTAGGTAATTACAAGATTGTTGAAACACGAAGTGTATCTTCAACTGTTTCAGGTGAATTAATTACTTCTTCAACCCTTGCTATTGGCTTATCCTTGTTAATGATCTTCGCTTATATCTTATTGAGATTTGGAAAATGGCAATATTCTTTTAGTGCTATTGCAGCTCTTTTCCATGATGTTGTGATTGTATTAGGAGTATTCTCCTTGTTCAATGGCATTTTACCTTTCAATATGGATGTTGACCAAGCATTTATTGCAGCAATTCTAACGGTAATTGGTTATTCCATTAACGATACCGTTGTTGTATTTGACCGTATTCGTGAGGATTTGTCGTGGAAAAAAGATACGGATTTAGCAACTGAAGTAAACGGTGCGTTAAATTCAACCTTATCTAGAACGATTAACACCTCAATGACAACTATAGTTGTATTAATTGTAATTTTCCTTCTAGGTGGTTCAGCAATTAAAGGATTTGTGTTCGCATTATTAATTGGTATCGTTGTGGGAACATACTCCTCATTATTGGTAGCTTCACCTATGCTACTCGATCTTACCAAGACTAAAAAATAAGTTAGACTTCAATAATTTTTACTTCAGGCTTTCGAAAGAGGGCCTGATTTATTATTGTTTTATCATCTCTATTTTCTTGTTGAAGACGAATGAATTTCTTCCATTTAGAAACTTCTAAATTATTGAAGTGATAGGGAGCAAAGCCAAATCCGATAAATATTCCATTTTCAATATACACCAAACTTTTTTCAAACTTATCTCTTCCCTTGTCTAAAATGAAAAAGGTCTTTCTTTCAAAAGTCAATTTATCAACAAAAAGTTGAACTCGTTCATTGTATAAATCACTCGTTTCGGTATCAAGACATGCCCCATTACATTCTTCAATTGAATAGTAAAAGCAAGCATTATCAACTTTCTTAGTACCACAATACTTTTCACACAAATTGTATTTTGATCGTACATAATCCAAAAAATCAGAAGCCTCCTTTCTAGAAGTAAATTGTATAACCGGATGAGTTAATGACTTACTCGTAGATCGAATAATAAGACGAATATATCCATTCAAATCAAGTTCATCAAAAATCCCAAAAGTAAAATTGGATTTTTTTAAAGCTCGATTAAACTTAGGCTTATGAAACTTTACAAGATGTGACTCTCGCAGTAATGCAATTGTTTCAGAGCCCGTTAATTCAAATTCAACTCGAGCAATTTCTTGAATTAACCTTAACCCTTTTTCCTGTTTCGAATTACGCAAATGCTGCTCTACTCTACTTCTAATATTCTTACTTTTTCCGATATAAATTAGCTGATTAACATCATTATAAAACAAATAAACCCCTGTCTTATTTGGTAAATTTTCAATTATATCCAAATCTAGTGCGTTGTGAACAATTTTTGGATTTATTTCATGTTGAACTAAACTGATTAATTTTTCACCGTCTTTTACATACATCATTTGAAACAAATGAGCAGTGGCGAGCGCATCACCTCCAGCACGATGTCTTCCATTAATTTGAATACCTAATTCGCGTGTTATTTTACCTAAACTATACGATTCATAACCCGGATAAATCAAACGGGAAGCACGAACTGTACACAATTGAGGAAGACGAAAATCAAATCCTAAACGTCGAAATTCGCCACGAATTACATTGTAATCAAATGACACATTGTGAGCAACAAAAACACAGTCTGAACAAAACTCAACGATTTTTTTAGCAATTTCATAAAACTTAGGAGCATCGGATACCATTCTATCAGATATCCCTGTTAACTTCACAATGAAATCAGGAATTTTTTCTTCAGGATTAACTAAAGTGACAAATTCATCTATAATTGATTGACCGTCAAATTTATACAGGGCAATTTCTGTGATTTTGGTTGTCTTTGGACTTCCGCCAGTAGTTTCAACATCAATAATCACATATTTCATAAAACGAAGATATTGAAAAACTTCCAACTAAAACTATCTAAAACTGGGAATGTTCGTACTTTTACCCCTCAATGAAAAATCAGTACAATTACGGTTCTAATTTTTGGATAATGTCACTCTCCATGTTTTTTTTCATGATGAGTTTCAATTTGATTATGCCTGAATTGAATGGATTCATCACATTACTTGGCGGAGAGGATATCAAAGGATTAGTTATTACTTTGTTTACCATTTCCGCTGGAATTTCAAGACCATTTTCAGGTAAAATTGCTGATTTAGTTGGTAGAAAAACAACCATTTACCTGGGAATAATCGTTTGTTGCTTAGTATCACTCAGCTATCCTTTAGCTCATTCGGTACTATTTTTTCTCGGGCTGAGATTTCTACATGGCTTAAGTGCAGGTTTTACACCTACTGGAGCAACAGCACTAATTACCGATATTTTGCCGGAAAAATCCAGAGGGCAAGCTATGGGGATTTGGGGGACATTTATTTCATTAGGAATAGGTGTTGGGCAAGCACTTGGATCTTGGATATTTATGCAGTTCAATTTTACCGTATTATTTGCCTGTTCAGCATTATTTGGATTAGTGTCACTTCTATTGTCAATTTATGTTCGTGAAACACTAACGGAAAGAAGCAAATTCACACCTAAAATGCTCTTGATTAAATGGAATGATGTATTTGAACCGAGCGTACTACCTGCATCTTTGGTAATGTTTCTCACAGCTGCTTCATCAGGAATAATTTTCGTTATCACTCCAGACATTTCAAAGTTTTTAGGCATTCAAAATAAGGGTTGGTTTTTTGGAATTTACGTCATTTCCACAATTCTAGTTCGATTATCAACCGGCTCATTATCAGATAAAATAGGTAGAAGAAAAACATTGTTAATTGGGAACTTCTTTTTAATGACCTCTATGATTTCCATAGGGCTCGCAGACACAATCACATTTTATACCATTGCAGCTATTATTTTTGGATTTGCAACAGGAATATCAAGTCCCACATTATTTGCTTGGACAGCCGATCTTTCTGCATTTGATCGTCGAGGAGTTGGGGCAGGAACCATGTTTATAGCATTAGAATGTGGAATCATGTTGGGCTCCTTATCAACATTGGTCTTTTATAATTCGACCCTATCCTCTGTTTTTAATTCCTTTGCTTTTGGAGCGGTTTTATCATTTATTGCATCAATTTACCTCATTTGGCACTTACGTAATAGAAAATCTTTATTTTGAAAGGACCTTTTTCATGATGTAATGCCCGAAATAAATTAGCGGCGTTAACGAAATTGCAACAAGTATCTTTAAAGAATAATTTGTAAAAGCTAATGATGAAAAATCTGCTAGCTTTATTTTTCCCGGTAATACAAATCCAATATATAAAACAATAAATGAGTCAATTAATTGGGAAATCAACGTACTTCCCGTACTTCTCAACCAAATAAAACGATTACCTGTTCTTTTCTTTATTGCATCAAAAACAAAGGCATCTAATAATTGAGAAACTAAAAAGGCTGTAATACTTCCAATTATTACCATTTGTGCCTGACCAAACACTTGATTATATGCTTTTGTATTTGCTAGTTCAGCTCCGGGTAATTCAAATGCAGGAATACCAAGAGTAAGTGTTACAATCACAAAACAATAAGCAATTAAAACAGCAGTAATCCAAGATAATCTTCTCACGGCTTTTTGACCATAAAATTCATTCAGAAGGTCTGTTAATAGAAAAACTACAGGCCATGGTAAAATTCCAACTATTGTAATAAAAGGTCCTATTTTAAAATCACCAATTGAAAAGGAAATTGGAATTTCAATTAATTTATTACTTATTAATTCAGCCGTAACAGCATTAGTAATAAAAAGTCCAGCCAAAAAAACGAAAATCCAAATTCTTTTTTCATTCCATTGACCTACAGCGTTTTGCTCCATGTGTTTAAAAATCTACTTTAACTAATGAATGTGAAGTCATTAAAATTCATTACTTTCGGGGCGATGAAAAAAGAAATCGACATTGATTATTCAAAACTAACAAAATTGTATTATTCAATTGGAGAAGTAGCTCTATTATTTAAAGTTAATGCCTCCTTAATTCGATTTTGGGAAAAAGAATTTAAACTTCCTCAACCTAAGAAGAACAATAAAGGAAATAGAATGTTCACGGTTAAAGAAATTCAAACACTTGATAAAATATATCAACTTGTTAAAATACAAGGCTTTAAACTTGATGCCGCTAAATCTCATCTTAAACCACGAAAGAAACAAGAAGTCTTCAAAGAAAGTTTATTTGATCTTACTCCAGAAGAAATTGTAATTGATCGTTTAGAAAGAATAAAAACAAAGCTTCTTAAACTTAAATAGAATTAATCTACATAGCTTAATTTCAACATATTAGAACCGCCAAGATCTTCAAGAGGAATAGATGCAACATTTACAACTAAATCTCCAACATCCAATAAACTACTTTTTTTCAATAAATATTTGATATCAGCAATGGTATGGTCAGTGCTTATTCTTTTATTGTAATAAAACGCTTTAACCCCCCAAACCAAGCTCAATTGAGACAATATATTTGGGTTGCTTGTAAAAACATAAATTGGTGATTTTGGTCGTTGAGATGCAATTTTGTATGCAGTATAGCCAGAAAACGTCATGGTAATGATTGCATTCGCCTCAACACGTTGTGAAAGTCGACAAGCATTGAAACAGATAGAATCTGTAATAAATCTATCTTGAACCTTACTCGGAATTTCTTCCTTATTGTAAATTTGATCGTGTTTTTCAATCTCCATTACGATATTACTCATCGTTTGAATAACTTGAACAGGATACTTACCAACCGATGTTTCACCTGAGAGCATCACAGCATCAGCACCGTCCAATACAGCATTTGCTACATCGTTAACTTCTGCTCGTGTTGGAGTAAGATTAGTTATCATACTTTCCATCATTTGCGTTGCTACAATTATAGGTTTTGCCGCTTTTATTGCTTTTTGAATCAACATTTTTTGAATCAATGGCACTTGTTGATACGGAATTTCTACACCTAAATCTCCACGAGCAACCATTAATCCATCAGATTCTTGAATGATATCATCCATTTCAGCTACTGCCTCAGGTTTTTCAATCTTAGCTATAACTCGAGCGTTACATTGTTTTTCAGAAATGATATGTTTTAAATCAATAATATCGCGAGCAGACCGCACAAATGACAAACCAATCCAATCAACTTGATTTTCTATTGCGAACTCCAAATCCAAACGATCTTTCTCCGTTAAGGAAGGCAATGAAATTTTAGTGTTTGGAAAATTCACGCCTTTTTTTGAGGATAAAACCCCTCCATTTATAATTTTGGTTCGTATCTCCTTACTTCCGTCTGTTGAAACGACCTCAAGAACTATTTTTCCATCATCCAGCAAAATACGTTCCCCTTGTTTAACCTCTCTTGGTAACTCGGTATAATTAATGGAGATTTTTTCAGCAGTCCCTAAAACTTTATCAACTACAACAACCAGTTCATTTCCAGGAATAAGATTAACTCCATTATTTTCCATTTCATGTGTGCGAATTTTAGGCCCTTGTAAATCAGCTAACATAGAAACATTTAGCCCTAATTCATCATTCAATTCTCTAATATTTTTGATTACTAGAGCATGATCATCATACGAACCGTGGGAAAAATTTAATCGGCATACGTTCAAACCATTCAGAAACATTTCTTTTAGAACTTCCTTCTGCATAGAAGCCGGGCCGATTGTGGCAACGATTTTTGTTTTTTTTGTAAGTGTTGTTGGATTAATTGCAAATTGCATGTCTTCTTTTTCCATAGGGATTAATTAAATTCTAAATATTGAAATGATTTAAATTTTTGATTATCAAACGAAAAAACTCCTAATACCGCATCAACTTTTCTTAATTGACCAATGAAGTCGTTTACATCAATAATATGATTATTCGTCAAAAATAAGAAATAATCAATGGATGGAGCCTCTGAAACCAGATAATCTAATTCATTTTTATTCTTTACCAAAAAAAAAGAAACACGATTTAATTCATCCTCCCAATGATAATACGGAAACTCTATTTCTGAATTTTTCTTTTCATTAAACACTACTAGATGAACATCACTCTTTATTAAATGTACATGTAATGTATTGTTGATATGCCAAACAAGTTTATAATCCGCTTGGTGCGATGTAATTCCAATAACATCAAAATCTAATTCCTCGTCTAAACTTAAAAAATATTTTTTTACTTTGGACATAAAACAAAATTAACACTAAAGAGATTAGAAAATGCCATTGAATGTTAATTTTATAATAAGTATTTATCGTTACAGAAGAAAGTTTGCAGAAAAGAAAATAATAACCTACTTTTGCAATCGAATTCCGAAAGACGGAGTCTACATAAAAATTATTTAAATAATATTGGCATGTATTTAACACCAGAAGTTAAAAAACAAATTTTCGCTAAACATGGCGGAAATGAAACAAACACAGGTTCCACAGAAGGTCAAGTTGCTTTGTATACATTTCGTATAAGTCATTTGACGGAACACTTAAAGAAAAATCGTAAAGATTACGGTACCCAAAGAGCGGTTCAGCTTTTGGTTGGTAAACGTCGTAGTTTATTAGATTATTTGAAAAGAAAAGATATTGAGAAATATCGTGCTTTGATTAAAGAATTAGGTTTACGTCGTTAATTCTTAGCACATTTTATTGGAGAGGGGACATTCGGCTTTGGTCGTTTGTCCTTTTTTTGTTACCAGGAGCTAATGAATCTTGTATTTCAAAAGCGCTCATTGCTCCTAAATTAAAATTGTAAATATATAAATATGAATATAGGTTTAAGAAAATCGATCATTACCGGCGGCAAAGAAATAAGTGTCGAGACAGGTAAACTGGCAAAGCAAGCAGATGGATCGGTCGTAGTTCGAATGGGCGATACTATGTTACTTGCAACAGTTGTGGCAGCAAAAGATGCCAAAGATGGAGTGGATTTCCTTCCGTTAACTGTAGACTATAAAGAAAAGTATGCTGCAGCAGGCCGTTTTCCAGGTGGTTTCTTTAGAAGAGAGGCTCGTCCTTCCGAAAATGAAATTTTGATAATGCGTTTAGTGGATCGTGCTTTACGTCCATTATTTCCGGATGATTATCATGCAGAAGTTCAATTAATGATTCAATTAATATCGTATGATGGAATTCACAATCCAGATGCTTTATGTGGATTAGCAGCATCAGCGGCGATTGCAGTTTCTGATATTCCTTTCAACGGACCAATGTCTGAAGTTCGAGTTGGAAGAATTAATGGTTCTTACATTATCAACCCTTCTGTTGCTGAAATGGCTGAGTCTGACATTGATATTATGATTGCAGGAACTATGAAAGACATCAACATGTTGGAAGGTGAGATGCAAGAAATTTCAGAAGCTGAATTAGTTGAAGTTTTCAAATTAGCTCACGAAGCAATTAAGGAGCAATGTCAATTTCAATTAGATCTTGCAGCTGAGATACCAACAGCAAATCCGAAAAGAGAATATAGTCACGAAACTCATAACGAAGAAGTTAAAGCTCGTGTATATGAATTAGCAATGGAAAAATGTAAGGATGTTGCTCGAATGGGGCTTGCAAACAAAGCAAAAAGAACTGAATTATTCGATGCAATCAAAGATGAAGTAAAAGCTTCTTTCTCTGAAGAAGAGTTAGCTCAAGTTAGCGGCTTTATTTCAACGTATTTTTCTCAAGTTAAGAAGAAAGCAGTACGATGGGTGATGTTGAACGAAAGAAAAAGACTTGATGGCAGAAACTTTGATGAAATTCGTCCAATTTGGAGCGAAATTGATTACCTACCAGGTGCTCATGGATCGGCACTTTTCACAAGAGGAGAAACGCAATCATTGACATCGCTTACTTTGGGTGGTAAAATGGACGAACAATTAATTGATGGAG
>JBIKQS010000240.1:0-4203 GCA_044349575.1 Crocinitomicaceae bacterium | reverse complement strand
TCATGTTAAATAATTAATTATCACAAATATAAAAGAAAATCTTATTTTGCGTAAGAACTTATTCTTAAGAAACTATAAATTCTTACAAATTGTGGTAGAAGGAAAATTCCTTGGAATCATATAAGTTTTCAAACAAATGCGGGTAGTATTTTTTCATTTCTAAGTTCATTAATTCCATGGGAACGTCCTCAAAAATCCCGTAAAAATGGTCGTAGGTCATGTATTTTTGCCCTTTTACAAATTCTTGAAACAAAGAATCGTTTTTTCCATCCCAATGGAGCACTTCAACTTGATTGAAATGACAAATTCTTTTATCGAATGCTGGCGTACATTTTACCCAATTATCATTGAGAAATACTTCTACAAATCCATGAAAAACAATTTCTGGTCGCTTTAGGTAGGAGGTAAGTTTTTCGACACCAATGTGATTCGTAACAACAGCAAATCCCAATCGAGCAGGGATCTTGTATTTCCTTAAACAAGCACAAAGAACGATTGATTTTTCAACACACCACGCACGTTTTTTAAGAAGAATAGTGCTAGCTATTAATGCTTCAGTTCTTAAATCAAGATGATAAGGATCGTATAAAAAATAATCACGCACATACTCGTATAAACTCACAGCTTGTTCAATTATACTTTCCTTGTCGTTATGATTTTTAAGGAAATTAGTAAAATTTATATGATTAAAATCTAAAAAATCAGTTTCTTCCAAGTAGTTTTGCATGGAGCGAATTTACAACATTAAAGAAAGTGAAAATAGTAAAAGATACGATGGACGAGAATTTTTTGCAAAGTCCGATGCCATTCCTAAATAGGCTGCGTATTTGGATTTTCGGAAAGGAGGCTCCACCTTTACGTGTTCAAATAATCTTTAGTATCTCATCTCTTATTGGGTTACTCTTTTTTGTTTGGCATATTTTAGGGTTTTCAGCTGTTTTCTTGCGCAAATTTGTCTTTGCCAAAAAGCAAATAGCAGTAGATGAAATTATCAAAAGTAATGCTTTGAAACTAGGCTATTCTTTTGAAGAATTGATACAGTATTTACAAATTCATCATGTTTTATCTGCTGCGATATGGCTGTTTATTTTATGGATCTTAGTATTGTATTGGCGAGGAAGTAGAAAAATCTATTTGTACTTACTTTTTATGCTTTTAGCTTATTTTATTCAGGGCATTTATTTTTTTGGTTGGAGATTTATAACGTATGAATTAACACTTTTTGATTGGTCGATGTTTGTTGTTTTTTCTTTGTCTTTGTTTGTTGGGGTGATTATTCAGTTATTTTTTACTAAAAACAGTATTCAACAAGAAGACGATGTCTAACTAAAAGGAAAAAGTATACTATTTGATTACTTTAGTATTTTGGTAGAAATAAAACAAAAAATCCAGTTTAGCGTATCAATATTGCAATGCCTTTACAGTCAATAAAAAAACAGTTAAAATCGGATTATTTCAAATCTTTATCTGTTTTACTTTCTGGAACATTAATCGCTCAAGTTATCGGCTATGCCATAGCTCCTTTGTTGACGCGGTTGTATTCTACAGCTGAAATGGGTGAATTGGCTTTGTACATGAGAATTACAGGTTTCATTGCTGCCATTGCCACGTTGAGGTATGAATCGGCACTTCCTATTCCCAAAAATGATGTACATTCTTATCTTCTCTATCGAATTTCTTTGTTGATTTCATTTATCGTCTTAGGTATCAGTTCAATACTGCTTATTTCACTCATTTTGGCTGGAATAACACCCGGCTTTTCTTGGTGGTATGTTCTATTAATCATTTTTGGCTCTGCAGCAATTGTAGTTATTAATATCGGGACTAATTGGTCTGTAAGAACCGGTACTTTTTCTTTGATATCTCGGCAGAAAATCGTCAATTCACTCTTCTCAAATACCTTAAAATGGGGCTTTGCCTATTTCTCTTTGGGGTATTTTGGATTAATAGTAGCCACTTTTATAGGTTATTTTTTATCGTCCTTTGAATTCATTTTCAGTTTCAGAGGTTTAAAAAGAAAATATTCACAACTGAAATCCCGCAAGAAAACTTGGGTGTTGTTGAAAGATCATCGGGAATTTCCTTTGCTCAATTTACCTCATATTCTTGTTGATCATGGCAGAGATATTCTTATTGCTACACTCATCTTAGCTTATTTTTCAGAAAGTATTTACGGTTCTTTTAGTCACTCGTATGCCATGTTGCGAATTCCTAGTATGTTGATTGGTGTTTCGTTGAGTCAGGTTTTTTATAATCAAGCGATCAAACTGTACAATGAAAATAAAAGAATGTTGCCGTTATTGAAAAAAACAATTGGTATGCTTATCGGAATCAGTATTATTCCATTTACCATTTTGTATTTGTTCGGTGAGCCTATCTTTGCGTGGATTTTTGGGGTCAATTGGGCAGAAGCGGGGAGTTATTCAGAAACAATGTCCTTTTGGTTAATGGTAAGCTTTGTAATTTCACCAATTTCCGCGTTACCAATGATACTCAAGAAACAGAAAATCGCTTTTGTTTTCGGGACAATAAGCGCATTAATTCAAATTATTCCCTTGTTCATTATTCCTGAAATTTATGGAAAAACCAATGAAATATTTATTCTCTGTCTTCAAGTAATTTCATACACGCAAGCTTTTTGGTTTTTGCTTGTTCTAGGTATATATTTTATTTTTGTTTCTCAACATGATCATCAACTAGTAAAATCACCTTTAATTGACAAATAAGTTTCAATATTTTGTACTAAACAGAGGGAGTTTGGCTAAAGCTCATTTGTTTGATGCTGTTCTATTAACGCTTACTTTTCTGTCAATACTTTTTATTCCGAGTATAAAAATACATAGTGAATTGTTTCTTGGCTTGGATGAATTTTTCGTTGTGATCATGGGATTAAGGCTACTACAGAAAAGATTCTTTAGGATTGATAAACTTGTTTTGGTTTGCCTGGTTCTTTCCATGTTCATTCTTTTATCGATATTAATTAATTCAAATAGAGCTGATTATAGAGAGTATTTGGAGATTCATAAGGTGTTAAAATTTGTTGTGTTCTATTTGTTTTCCATTTTTGTGTTTACTAATTTCTTAAATAAAAAGGGCGTCGTTTTTCTCGTTACACTTTCGTTTCTTGGGTTACTCATTTTTAATTTCCTTCATTTATTTAATCTATTTTATTTCAATGAGTTTGTCACCATTTTATACGATACAGATGGTAGGGATGTACTAAATTTTGGTAAAAACTCAATTGGCGGCCCGGGCCCTAAAAGAATAGTAGGGACAATGGGGAATCCGAATATCAATGCCATTCTTTTCTTGTTTTATGTTTCTTTTTATTCCTTTTTACTTATTGAAATAAATAAAGTCGATAGTTCATGGAATTATTTGTCAAAATACTCTGTAAAAGCTTTGTTTTTGTTGAGCATTCTTCTGGTAATTCTTTGTCAATCGAGAACGGGCATTGTTGCCTTGTTTATCATATATATTATTGGCGTTTTAATCAGAAAAGCTAAGTGGTTTGACATTATAATAGAGGTTTTTTTAATTAGTGGGTTTTTTGGTATTTCTGCATTTTTAGATACCATCGCGTTGCAATATTTATTCAACACTAAGCCTCAATTACAAGAAAATAATTCATTGGCCGTTCGAATAAAAATTTGGGGTGAATTATTTCAAATGTGGACCCAACAACCATTTTTTGGATATGGACCAAATAAAGCATTTGTTTATCGCGAAAAATTACATCCTGAAAATGAATATATATTCTACCTTTGGCGCTATGGAGTACAGGGACTTCTGGCTTATCTTTCTTTGTTTTTAGTTCCCCTCTTTTATTTTGGCAAACGTACCAAGGAATTCTCTTTTCTTATTTTTGTAATTTTAGTTGTTTTACTTGTTGCACTGATGAATAATCCACTTTCTAATCCTAAAATTAGCGTGTTATTTGCATTGATTCTTGGGTTTTCCATGGTTCAGTTTACTCAAGTTAGTCAAAATACAAATCATTCCGAATGAAGTCGTTGATTTATCATATTTCAAAGTATTTGCAAGTGTTTTTTAAACCAAGAATGTTTGCCTTAAAGCGCAATTACCAGGGTGAAAAAATTAACGGTGTGCGAATTGGAAATACCACTTTCATTGATCATTCGACCAATTTAATCATTGAGGATTTGGTTTACATTGGACATTATAATTTTATCGAGGCACGTC
>JBIKQS010000380.1:0-4207 GCA_044349575.1 Crocinitomicaceae bacterium | reverse complement strand
GTGGAATACTCCTTCAGATTGGTAGTGATACTAATTCTAATGGTACTTTAGATGCTGCAGAAATTTCTTCAAGTCAATACATTTGTAATGGTCAAGCAGGTGCTACTGGGCCAGCTGGAGCACAAGGTCTAACTGGTTTGACAGGGCCAGCTGGAGCAACGGGACCAGCAGGCGCAACAGGGCCAGCGGGACCGGCAGGGCCGGCAGGAACCACTGGGTTAACAGGACCGCAAGGACCGCAAGGACCGGCAGGAAATAATGGCATAAGTTGTTGGGATGTAAATGGTAATGGAATTAATGACCCGGTTGAAGATTCTAACGGTGATGGTCTCTTTAACACAGCAGATTGTTCAGTTGGAATTGTTGGACCGGCGGGACCAGCAGGAGCAACAGGACCAGCAGGAGCAACAGGACCAGCAGGAGCAACAGGACCAGCAGGACCAGCGGGACCGACAGGAGCAACAGGATTAGCAGGACCAGCAGGACCAGCAGGATTAACAGGGCCAGCGGGACCAGCGGGACCGGCAGGAGCAACAGGATTAGCAGGACCAGCGGGACCAGCAGGATTAACAGGGCCAGCGGGACCGGCTGGACCAGCAGGAGCAACAGGATTAGCAGGACCGGCAGGATCAACAGGACCAGCGGGTCCGGCAGGAGCAACAGGATTAACAGGACCAGCAGGACCAGCAGGACCGGCAGGAGCAACAGGATTAGCAGGACCAGCAGGATTAACAGGACCAGCGGGACCAACCGGATTAACAGGACCAGCGGGACCAGCAGGATTAACAGGTCCGGCAGGAGCAACAGGATTAACAGGACCAGCGGGACCAGCGGGACCAGCGGGACCAACTTGGACACTAACAACTCCAACAGTTAATCCAACGGGAACATTAACCGTAAATGGAACAGCTGGATCAGGCGGTCCAGTTACAACATTAGGTCAATATTGGATTGCTGCCCCAAATACAGCAGGAACTAATGCCTTGACGGCAACAGGATTTTTAGGAACTAGTACAAATCAACATATGGATTTGGTGAGTAACAACTTAGTTAGAGGACGACTAAGTAATTTAGGTGAGTTTTTCATTGGTACAACTACCACTGCGCTTCCTGGAGATTTGATGAACGGTCTTAGTAATGCTACATTCCCATGGGCAGTTAATGGTTATTCTTCTTTTAATGGCTCAGGTGTTTATGGAGCAATTCAAGCAGGAAATACTGTTTTTGGTGGGGTTCAAGGGGAATCAGGTAGTACAGTAAATGGTGGTTTGGATAATTTGAATGGTGGTTGTGGCGTCAGAGGAACAACTTATAGTTTAACGTTAAATGGAGTTAATGGTCAAAGGGGAGGTCCTGGTGCAGACGTTGGTTGGGGTGGTTTATTTCAAAGCGACCTTGGATATACTGGTATTTTTGCTGGACTTTCAGATAAGAGAGTAAAAAAGAACATTCAAACAATTGGAGAAGCTACAAAATTAATCATGAAATTGCGTGGTGTAACCTATGAACATAGATTAGATGAGGAACAATTTTCAGATTTAGGGCTTAAACAAGGTTTGAATTATGGATTTATCGCTCAAGAAGTTGAAGAAATTTTACCTTCGTTAGTTGTTGAAAAAAATATTCCTCATATTAATAGTAGCAGAAGGTTACATAATGAGAATAAACCAGCAGAAAGGTTAAAGGCTGTAAGCTATATTGAAGTAGTTCCTATTCTTGTAGAAGGTATGAAGGAGCAACAAAAAATGATAGAGGAATTGAAAGCTGAAATTGAATTATTGAAATCAGAAATAAAAAAAGATTAAGATGAAAGTTAATTACTTTTATACTTTACTTATCTGTATTTGCAGTACCGTCAATTTTGCTCAAACACTTACTAATAATGGCGGTTTCATTACCGCCCAGCCTGGTTCATTTATACATGTAAACGGGAGCGTTGCAAATAATAATACGGGTATTTTAGCGGTCAATGGAAATGGAACCCCAGCTAGTTCAGAATTGTATGTTACGCAAGATGTAATAAATAATTCTACAATAAATGCAGACGGATACATAAGGCTATTAGGAAATTGGATTGATAACAATGTATTTAATTCAACTCTCGGAACCGTTTTTTTTGAAGGACCAAACCAATTTCTCGGTGGAACTTCAATAACTCAATTTTTCAATGTTACCCTAGATGGCAGTGGAATAAAAACGCAGCAAATAGATAAAATCGCTAATGGAACTCTTGATCTTAAATTTCTGCACCTCAATACTGATTTGTATGGTTTTTATGTTACCAATCCTGCCCTGAATGCTATTATACGAACTACAGGCTTTGTTTCTAGTGCCAACGGTGGATTTTTAGCTAGAACCACTCAAAACACAGGAATGTATTTATTTCCAACAGGTTCTAATGCCAATACAAGTGCAAATATACCTGGGTCTGGTACTTTTCGATATAGACCAGTCGAATTAAACCCAGCTAATGCCAACTTAAATGTATATAGCGTAAGACTTGCTAATTTAGATGCTACCCAAGAAACATATAACCGTAATAGTGCAGAACCCATAATCTGCGAAGCAAATCCAACATTTTATCATCAAATTAATAGAATTTCTGGAACAAGTGCTGCAGATGTAGGAGTATGTTATGTGCCTGCTGCAGATGGTCAATGGAGTGACCTTGCTCGTTGGAATATCACCACTAATGGAATTTGGCAAGATATTCCAGTTGTTAATTCTACGAATATCCCAGGTTTTACTAAATCCATTGCAACAGGCTGGAATAACTTTGGAGATATTCCTTACATTTTGACAAATTTAAGCCCGGGAATACCAACCATAAATACAACTGCTTTAAATGGTTGTTCACCATTAACTGCATCTCTACAAACCACAAGTACAGCAGGGGTTACTTACTCGTGGTCGTCAAATGGAAATAACTTGGGAACAGGTACAAATTTGAGTGAAATTTTTACAAGTCCAGGATGTTATGATATAACCCTAACAGCTTCAATCGGAAATTGTACAGCAAGCACGACATCAACAAGTTTAATATGTGTTGACAACACCCCGTCAGCGGCATTTACAAGCAGTACTCTTCAATTTTCAAGTGGTACAGAAAATATTTCATTTTCCAACAATTCAACAGGGGCAGATAGCTACATGTGGGATTTTGGTAATGGCACTACCTCAACATTAACTAATCCAACTGCTTCATATTCCGCAATAAATGGAAATGTGCTTGTAACATTATTTGCCTATACAGATAATGGTTGCGTAGATTCAACAACTACAGTAATCAACTATCAAGAGGAAACTATTTTTTATGTGCCAAATTCCTTTACTCCTGATCAAGACGAATATAACCAGACATGGGGACCTGTTTTTACCCAAGGATTTGATCCGTTTAATTTTAACTTGTACATCTTCAATAGATGGGGAGAATTAATTTGGGAAAGCCATGATGCTACCGCCAGATGGGATGGTACTTACGGCCCTTGGGCATCAGATTGTCCTGACGGTATTTACACTTGGAAGATTGATTATAAGCCCATTGAAACGGACGATAAAAAAGTGATAACTGGGTTTATTACTTTAATTCGTTAATCAGAAATAGGAAACGAAGCCAATATGTATTTTCCCCTGATTCAATTGAATTGAATTGCTCAGTTGTTTCCCTAGTGCATAGGTTACAGAAAATATCCCAAGTTTTGTTCCAAATGACAAGCCTAAACCAAAGCCTAAGGGTGAATCTTTTTGGTAGTTCAAAGCTGAATTATCTTCATACCACGCTTGATTGTAAAAGGCAAATAGGGCGGAGTTTTTATCTAATAAAAATCGGTATTCTACTTGTCCTGTTAAAAAAGTAGTAGCAAAAAGTTCCTCTTCGTTAAATCCACGCAAAGAATTTAATCCTCCAAAACGAAGTCGTTCATTTGCATACGTAGTATCATTGTAAATCCACTCTAAATTAGCGCCAACCTTAATAATATGTCTTTTCGCAAGCGGAAAATAATTTTCAACTACGAATTGACCTTTCGCTGATAGTTCCAATTTTTCTAGATTCCTCACTTTACGATTTCCAAGCGCCATTTCGATAAACAGCAAACTTCCTTTTCTTGGATTTGGAGCATAATCAAAGTTTTTACGATTGATTGAAAATCCGTACGAATTTAGTGATGTACTTGAATAATTTTGTTGTGATGAACCTGTATTCAAA
>JBIKQS010000239.1:0-4247 GCA_044349575.1 Crocinitomicaceae bacterium | reverse complement strand
ACGTGGGTCATAAGATGTTGATTCAGTAAACAATCCTTCATCACCCAAACTACCATAAACCTCATCGGTAGAAACATGATGAAAAACGTGATCGTTTCCTTTCCAAGATTCTTTGGCTGCTTGCAACAAGTTTACAGTTCCAACAACGTTTGTCATGACAAAATCCATCGGTCCTTCAATTGATCGATCGACATGCGATTCAGCGGCCAAATGAATAACATCTGTAATTTGGTACTTGGTGAAAATCGTATGAACGGCATCAGAATCAACGATGTCAGCTTTTTCAAAATGATAATTAGGCTCGTTTTCAATGTCTGATAAATTCTCCAAATTTCCCGCATAAGTTAACTTATCCAAATTCACAACAAGGTAATCAGGATAATTTCTTAAAAATCTACGGACTACATGGGAACCAATAAATCCAGCTCCTCCTGTAATTAAAACTCGCTTTTTATATGCATCCATTACAAACTCCAGTATTCGATTTCGTTAATTTGATCTTTGTAGATACCTTTCACATCCACAAAAATGCCCTTTCCGTCTTTCAATAAACCTTTGAAATAATTTTCATTTAATCCGATATACTCCTTATGATTCACCGCTACAATTATTGCATCGTAATTATCAGAAGCACCAGAAATTAAAGGAACGCCATATTCATGTTGCATTTCATCGGAATCAGCGTGAGGATCAATCATGTCAACCTGAACTTGGTATGATTTCAATTCCGTTACAATATCAATTACTTTTGAATTTCTGATATCGCTCACATCTTCCTTGAATGTTGCTCCCATAACCAATACTTTTGATTCTTGAACAATTTTTCCTTGAGCAATCATCTTTTTTACCGTTTGTTTGGCAATGTAGAATCCCATAGAATCATTGACATACCTTCCACTTGTAATTACTTTGGAGTGATATCCCGCTTGTTGTGCTTTGTGAGTCAAATAATACGGATCAACACCGATACAATGACCACCTACTAAACCCGGACGAAATGGTAAAAAATTCCATTTTGTACCTGCAGCCTCTAAGACATCAAACGTATTGATTTTTAGCTTATTAAAAATTATTGACAATTCGTTTATTAGCGCAATATTGACATCTCGTTGCGTATTTTCAATGATTTTAGCTGCCTCAGCAACTTTAATTGTTGGAGCCCTATGAACTCCAGCAGCAACTACCAATTCGTAGGTTTTTGCTATTTGCTCAAGCGATTCATCACAACAACCTGATGCTACTTTAATTACGTTTTGAAGCGTGTGTTCCTTATCTCCTGGATTAATTCTTTCGGGGGAATAACCCACTTTAAAGTCCTCTTTAAATTTTAATCCAGAAAGTTCTTCTAATACAGGAATACAATCTTCCTCAGTACATCCAGGATAAACCGTAGATTCATACACAACATAATCTCCCTGTTTTAAAACTTGTCCAACAGTTCTACTAGCTCCCAATAAAGGTTTTAGATCGGGTAAATTTGCTTCATCAATTGGAGTAGGGACAGCGACCACGAAAAAATTCACATCTTTCAAATCCGAAATATCAGCTGTAAAATGGATATCACATCCTTCAAAATCCTTAGCTTCTAATTCATTACTGGGATCTACTTGATTTCTCATCATATCAACTCTATTCTGATTGATATCAAAACCAATAACTCTGATTTTTCGTGCAAACTCAAGTGCAATTGGCAGTCCTACATAGCCAAGACCTATTACCGCAAGTTTTGCTTCTTTCTTGATCAGACGATCATAAATTAAATTGCTCATATTATTTTGTGTAGTTAAGTTGCTCATTTCGTACTTTGTAGATTCGCTCGATGATATCTACAACTTTCAATCCTTCCAACGCATTTGTTGTTGGTGAGGTTCTACCTTTTAGGGTATCAATAACATTTGAAATAACGTAGTTGTGATTTGCCGCAGAACCTTTGTAGGGTCCATAGTCATTAGCGGGATTTGATTCTTTCAAAACTGGCATTTCATATCCCGAAATATTGCAAATTTCTACTTCATTCATGTATTGACCACCAATTTTTACGCTTCCATTTTTTCCAATGATAGTCATTGACGATTCTAAATTTTGATTGGCAACTGAGGTTGAATAATTTATGCTACCCATACCTCCATTGACAAAATCAAAACTTACAAAGCCTGAATCTTCAAAATCTGTTGTATTTTGGTGATTAAAGTCGGCAAATTTCCCTTGAATATTATCAATATCACCAAATAACCAATACATAATATCAATGAAATGTGAAAACTGAGTAAACAAAGTTCCACCATCCAAATCTTTCGTCCCTTTCCAACCTCCTGACTTGTAGTAGCGATCATCTCTGTTCCAATAACAATTCAATTGCACCATGTAAATTTCGCCTAAAATCCCATCTGTAATAATTGACTTGATCCATTCTGATGGTGGTGAATAGCGGTTCTGCATCACACAAAAAACTTGTCTAGAAACTTGTAAAGCTTTAAAAATCAACTCCTCGCAACTGCTTTTCGTTAAACCCATTGGCTTTTCACAAACAACATGCTTTTTTGCCTCTAATGCTTTTAACGATTGCTCAGCATGTAAACCATTAGGTGTACAAACATTTACAACGTCAAACGCAAGACCACTTGCTAGTAAATCCTCAATGGATTTGAAAAATGGAACATCTAACTCATTTGCACCGCACTCCTCTTTGGAGCGAACATCAACCATTGCAACTAATTCACCTTCGGCATCGCGTCGAACCATTTCTGCATGCCGCTTTCCAATATGACCAGCGCCAACAACTGCAAATTTTATTTTAGCATCATTTCCCATATCAAATTTTTCTTACTTTATTTTCTGCCAATTCATATTTTTCGTTGGATTCAGGACAGATTGCGGTTCCATTTTCATCAAAGTTTAAACGGTGACCGAATTCGCTCATCCAACCAATTTGTCGAGCCGGATTTCCAACTACCAATGCATAATTGGGGACGTGTTTAGTAACAACAGATCCAGCGCCAATAAATGCAAATTCGCCAATATCATGACCACAAACAATTGTTGCATTTGCGCCAATACTAGCCCCCTTTCTAACTGTAGTTTTGGAATATTGACCTCTCCTATTTACACCACTTCTTGGATTCAATACATTCGTAAAAACCATGGATGGTCCTAAAAACACATCGTCTTCACAAACAACTCCTGTATAAATTGAAACGTTATTTTGCACCTTTACATTCTTACCAAGAATAACTTCCGGGGAAATGACAACATTTTGACCAATATTACAATTCTCACCAAGCGAACAGTTAGACATAACATGCGAAAAATGCCATATTTTAGTTCCCTCCCCAATTGTACAGCCTTCGTCAACAAAAGCTGATTCGTGTGCAAAATAACCCATTATTTTATAATATATTTATCAAAATTATAGTGATCTGTTTCTTCTAGTTCGTCTTTTGTAAGCGTTTGAAAATAGGCATACGTTTTTTTCAACCCTTCGGTTCTATCAATTTTAGGTTCCCAATCTAATAATTGCCTGGCTTTTGAGATATCAGGCTGTCTTTGTTTTGGATCATCAATAGGTAAATCCTTATAGATGACTTTTTGTGATGTTCCTGTCAGTTTTATTATTTCCTCTGCAAATTGCGAAATCGTTATCTCTGATGGATTACCAATATTAACCGGTTGAACATAATCTGAATGGAGAAGTCGAACAATACCTTCCACCAAATCATCGACATAACAAAATGAACGTGTTTGAGAACCATCCCCAAAAACGGTTAAATCTTCTCCTCGCAATGCTTGACCAATAAATGCGGGTAAAACTCGACCATCATTTAATCGCATTCTTGGTCCGTAGGTATTGAAAATTCGAACAATACGAGTTTCAACACCATGGAAATTATGATAAGCCATTGTAATAGCCTCTTGGAAACGTTTTGCCTCATCGTAAACACCGCGAGGCCCAACCGGGTTTACATTTCCCCAATATTCTTCTGTTTGAGGATGAACGGTAGGATCTCCGTATACTTCAGATGTTGAAGCGATTAAAACTCTAGCTCCTTTTGCCTTTGCTAAACCCAAACAATTATGAATTCCCAAAGAACCAACTTTAAGGGTTTGAATCGGGATTTTTAAATAATCAATTGGACTAGCCGGTGAGGCAAAATGTAAAATGTAATCTAAATTACCAGCCACATGAATAAATTTAGAAACATCGTGATTGTAGAATTCAAATTGCTCGAGCGGAAAGAGATGTTCAATGT
>JBIKQS010000238.1:0-4251 GCA_044349575.1 Crocinitomicaceae bacterium | reverse complement strand
CAGGGGTAGTCCCAAGTATTTTCTCAAATCCATTGGAATGAAGGTATCTATGATATTTGTAGGTGGAAGATTTCCCTCATTCATTCCTAAAATTAGAATTCGTTCAAAATCTAATAATCGAGTTTCAAGAAGTCCCATTATTTGAAGTCCATCTACTGGGTTTCCGTGATAGGCAATGCTCTTTTTAAAGGCATGATTTTTAAATAATAGACCAAAACTTTTTAGATTCATAGGAGGCAAACCCTCTTGAGCTATATTTTCGATTTCAATGAGTGATGAATCAAAATACTGAACAACAGCTCGCTCAAATAAATGGTTTTCTGATAAAGTATCAAAGATTGTTTGGTTTGCCTTGCGTATATTTTTTATACCTATCAACCACTGTTCGTTCCAATTTGCTGAAAGTATTTTTAGAATAGACAAAATCCTTTCCGAAAGCTCCAAGTTGTCAATACGTTGAACAATTCTATTGTACTTCTTTGAATTTTGTTCAAGTTCTGACATTTGCTTTTGTTCATTTTTGTCAGAACTGGATTGCACAAAGGGATGATTTAAGAATTGCTCAAGGTCACCAAAATAAATTACATCTTCTCCAAACCGTTTTTTGTTTTCTTGAATTCTAAAAATAAGGTCAACCCATGTTTTTACAGGTGTGAATTTTAGAGGCAAACCCAATGTGATATTTGCCTTTCCTACTGATTTTGGTATGTTGCGGAGCATGGGAACAATCAATGCTTCATCAGCAAGTAAAACTAGGGTTTCATTTAATTGTTCTTTCGATAATTTAGACAATTCCGTTGCGGCTACTTTGACTTGGCCCGTGTATTGAGCACAATCAATCAGGATAATTTCTTTCGATGAGGTACTTAAGTTATTTTCAGTAAAATCCATTTCTCGGATATCCAGTTCTTGCATCAACTTACGAATAAATGAACCTGCCTCGTGAATGTTTTCAGATAAATAATAGGAATCTGCATCAATAAGGATCTCTGCATCTTGGTATTTTTTCAAATACTTCATAATTTCCATTTCTGATTTGGAAAGCGCATTGAAACCGGCAAACAGATACTGAATTTTCTCTGATTCATTCGTGTGATCAAGTAAGGCAATATTGTCAGCTACCCATTTATAGGCGCGGCCTGAATAAGTTTGATTTTTTGCTGCCAGTTTTTCATTCAATCGTTGGTAATAATCAGGTAATTTCTCCCAAAAAGCCATAAATTTCTGTTGACTTATTGAAAGTTCCTCCAAGTCCATATTCCAGCTTTCCAATTCGCGAATGTCTTTTAGGTTTCTAAATACCTCAGATTGATCCAGTAAATACCGATCAATTTCATCAAAATCCTGAAGAAGTGTTTGTCCCCAAATCATAAACTGATCAAACGATAATTCACCTTGTTCTATCGGGTTTGATTCTTGAATTTTGTACAATTCAATGAGCAAACGTGTTTTGTCGAGAATGGAGAAGGGGCAAACGGATCGGATCCAATTGTCAATAGAAACTATTTTTGGAGAAAAAATTGGCTTTCCGTATTCTTCATATAACGATTTGTAAATGAATTTAATAGCGCGTTCATTTGGCACGATGATAACCAGTGTTTCCAAAGAATAGTTATTCGATTTAATGAATTTCGCAAGTTTATTCGTAAATTTCATGCTTTGAAGTTAAGCAAATAATCGATTGATAGCATTTACAAATTATGGTAAAAGGTGAAAAATATTCAATAAAATGTAAAAGGTTTGCCCTTGTGCTTTCATTGATTTTTGTGAATTCTTTCTTTTTTAAAGGTCAATCCCTTAACTATTTTCTACTTCGAGAAGCTTATGTTCATGAGGGAGGATCCTATGTTTTGAGCAGTACAGGTACTCCCGAAGATTTAGTTCATAACTCAGATACAATTTTAGCAAAAAGCAAGTCTGGTTCTTATTGTTCGGGATTTACTTTTTATTTACTTTTTAAGGCAATGAAAGAACATGGTTGGCTTGATGGGTATACTAAATCAGAGTTAAAACACATGCAAAAGGAGTGGTATGGCAATACCAAGGAAGCTTTTGAAACGCAATGTTTATATGTGCTCGAGAAACAAAAGTTGGGGAGAAAAATGGAGTGGGAGGAGGCTGAGCCTGGTGATTTTGTGCAGTTTTGGAGAAACAATAAGTCGGGGCATTCTGTAATGTTTTTGGGATGGGAAAGAGATTCTGTTGGTGTTATTGCTGGTTTGAAATATCGAAGTTCACAAACGAAAACGGATGGGATTGGAGATCGAGTTGAAGTAATAGGAAGTGGTCCAAAAGAGATAAATAGGTGGCGCTTATATATTGTTCGATTAGAAAAAGGGGAGGTGTCCATTGAAAAAAATCCGTTTGCTGATCAAAAAAACTAAAAAATGCTCCATTTAACGTTCATTTAAAAGATAAAACTGATTAATTTAGCACTTTAAAGAATTCATGGCACTAGATAAGAACGGTATTGCAAAAAGAATTGCCCAAGAGCTTCAAAACGGTTGGTACGTAAATCTTGGGATAGGGATTCCGACGCTAGTTGCTAATTACATTCCAGAGGGAATTGAAGTTGAATTTCAGTCTGAAAATGGAATCCTCGGAATGGGGCCTTTTCCATTTGAAGGGGAGGAGGATGCCGATTTGATCAATGCAGGTAAGCAAACTATTACTGCACGAAAAGGCGCTGTTTATTTCGATTCTGCCATGTCTTTTGCGATGATTCGAGGTCAACATGTACAGTTGACGGTTTTGGGAGCTATGGAAGTTTCGCAAAATGGGGATATAGCCAATTGGAAAATTCCCGGGAAAATGGTGAAAGGAATGGGCGGTGCGATGGATTTGGTGGCTTCGGCAGACAATATTATAGTTGCAATGATGCATACCAATAAGGCTGGTGAGTCAAAAATCTTGAAACAATGTACTTTACCACTTACCGGAGTAGGTTGTGTACGAAAGGTTGTGACGGAAATAGCAGTTTTAGAGATAAAAGACGGCAAATTTCATTTAATTGAAAGAGCTCCAGGAGTAAGTGTTGAGGAAATTGTTTCAAAAACAGAAGGTGAATTGATAGTTCCTGCCTTTGTTCCAGAAATGAATTTAGATTAATCTGAAAACGATCAGATTTTTATTAAATATAATGCCCACGTGGTGATCCCGATAACTATTGGGATGGTAGACACGTAGGGATAAAAAAGTATAATGCCCACGTGGTGATCCCGATAGCTATCGGGATGGTAGACACGTAGGGATAAAAAAGTATAATGCCCACGTGGTGAAATTGGTAGACACGCCATCTTGAGGGGGTGGTTCGCTACGCGTGTGCTGGTTCGAATCCAGTCGTGGGCACGAAATAAGTCTAGCACTAGTGCTGGACTTTTTAGTTTTCGGGCAAATTCAAATCCCATTTGAGATTTGACAAAACTAAAAACGTCTATTGCTTCGCAGAAGCACAGACTTTATGTTCGGGAAAGACCATTTTAAAGGTTCTTGAAAAAACCCAGTCGTGGGCACAAAAAAAAACGGGGTTATCTTGAAAGACGACCCCGTTTTTTTAAGTTTGAACAAGTCATTATTTTAATTTCCCCACATCATCCAAACGGAAGAAATAAAAATGTTCTCCATCCCAAGCACCTGCTACTTCGGCAGCACCGTATCTCATAGCAAAAAGTGGATGTAAAATTCTATAATCTACAGAAATAGGAGTTCCTTCCATCAATTCAGCTTCAGAAGGATCTAATGTTTCGGTTTGAACTTCTAAGGTATTAATTCTACTATCGTTCGTTTCATACTTCTTGATGCTCGTATCGTTTCCTTTCTTTACATATACAACTTGAGCATTGCCATCTTGATCACTTATTATTTTTTGAATTGGAAAATGATCTCCAATAAAGCCCATATCATTTATCCATTTATCGGCTCTTTCTGGAAAAATTTGACGCAAAGGACCAAACGTCCCATTTTTTGACAAGAACTCTATTCCAGCATCAGAAATTTCACTGTTTACAATCAATCTTCCAAGCATTTCATTCATTTCTTGATCTGATACCAATCCAGGGAAAACGAATTTTTCAGAAGCTTTTGAATAATTTTTATCCTTCAAGTAAGTACAAACATCTTTTAAATCGGTAATGAATTGTTCTTTATTGGCTTTTAGACCAAGTTTTGAAGAACCTTTAAATAGGGCAGTTACTCTGCCAGATGTTGTTCCAGAATATTTTACAGAAATGGAAAATGTACCACTTCTAGCTG
>JBIKQS010000001.1:0-40029 GCA_044349575.1 Crocinitomicaceae bacterium | reverse complement strand
TGACTGGACTGCAACCGGATATTCTCGTGAGCACACCTATTCTCATTCATGGATGCCAACCTTCCCGGCAGACAATCCAGAACAAAAGGAATACAACGATCAACATAATTTATATCCTACAAACCTTCAAAATGCCAATACACCGAGAAGTAATTTACCAATGGATATAATTACTGGAAATTCAGTTTTCACCTATTTAAATTGCGCAGTTGGTTACCGTGCTGACGGTCAATTATGTTTTACTCCGAGAGCGGAACAAAGAGGAAATGTAGCAAGAGCCATGTTTTATATGGCAACTTGTTACAACGGTCAATTAGGTAATAATTGGCAACTTCCAACAAACCAAAATCAAGAGGTGTTAAAACAGTGGCATTACGCTGATTTGCCTGATAATTACGAAATTGCTCGAAATGAATTCATTTATTCACTTCAAAACAATAGAAATCCATACATCGATTCAACTGATTTTGTATGTCATGTTAATTTTTCAAATATGACTTATGAAACATGTCAAGTTGGGTTACAAGAAAAATTGGAAAGTAATTTTTCAGTTTTCCCTGTTCCTACAAATAATAAAGTGTATGCCCAAGTTAATGGAACAAACATCACTTCGTATTCCGTAACGGATGCTCAAGGCAGAACTATAATTGAGGTAGATTCTCAAAATTTACCAGTTTTAGAACTTGCAGCTGGTCAATTCAAATCAGGTGTGTACATTTTAAAAGTTGGTACAGAATATGGTACTGTACAATCCTCTTTTGTGATTGAATAATGCGTAAATTTATTTTCATAATCTGTGTTGGAGCAAGTCTTTTGGCTTGCTCTTCGCATATTGTGATAGAACCTTCTCGCGTTCCTATTACACCGCAAAATGAATCCAATCAAAAAACGGATGTATTAATCCAACCTTACCGCGATTCAATGACCTCAATAATGAGTGAAGTCATTGCCAAGGCAGATACGAATTTTGTGGCTCAGCGTCCTTCGTCCAATTTGATAAATTGGGTGGCAGATGCTGTTTTTATTCAACAAACTCAGAACGTAAGACTAACAACACCTACCATTTGCTTGTTAAATACAGGTGGCATTCGCTCGAGTTTAGGAAAAGGAGAACTTACCTTGGGTGACTTTTACAAAGTTATGCCTTTCGATAACACAATCGTTTGGATTGAACTTCCCATTGAAGCTTTGGATGATATTGCAGCTTATGTCACTAAAACAGGTGGTGAACCCATTTCAAATTGTACCGTTGAAAAAGGAAAATTGAAATTGAATTCGATGCGTGAAGGAGCTAAAACATGTATTGTCATTACTTCCGATTATCTCGCGAACGCTGGCGATAAAATGGATTTCTTGAAGAAAGGAAAAGTCATTAATCAAACAGGCAAACTGATGCGGGATGTGTTGATTGAACATGCCAAGCAAGAAGGGGTTTTAATTTCTAACACAGAAGTGCGATTTATTCCATGAACCGCCGGAAATTTCTTCAAAATATCACCTTTGGATCCGGAGCATTTTTAATCAGCTTCAATGGACTTGGTCAATGGGTTACGAAGAAAAAAGCTAACAAACTAACAATTCTTCATACCAACGATACGCACTCAAACATAGATCCTTTTCCGAGTAATCATGCGAAATTTCCAGGAATGGGTGGTGTTTCAAGACGACATGCATTGATTCAAAAAATCAGATCGGAAGAAGAAAACGTACTACTTTTAGATTGCGGCGATATTTTTCAAGGAACACCATATTTCAACATGTTTGGTGGCGAATTAGAAATGAAGCTCATGTCAGAAATGGGTTATGATGCTGCTACGATGGGGAACCATGATTTTGACATTGGTTTGGAAGGATTTAAAACAGCAAAGAGACATGCGAAATTTCCATTTTTGTGCGCCAATTACGATTTTTCAGAGACAGCCTTGAAAGGAGAAACGAAACCGTACGAGATTTTTCAAAAAGGCACATTAAAAATTGGTGTTTTTGGAGTTGGGATTGAATTAAATGGCTTGGTAACTGAAAACAATTACGGAAAAACAAAGTACTTGGATCCAGTTTCAACCGCCAATTCTATGGCGAGAGAATTGAGAAAAAAAGGATGTGATTTAGTCATATGTCTTTCTCATTTAGGATATGATTACACCGATTCTTCCAGAATTTCAGATCGAAAACTTGCTCAACAAACGAGTAATATTGACCTAATTTTAGGCGGACATACGCATACATTTTTGGAAAACCCCACGATTGAAAAAAATAAAAAAGGGAAAAATGTACTCATAAACCAAGTTGGTTATGCAGGATTGTATTTGGGGAGAATTGATATTGATGTGGAGAAAGGGGTAATGAGTCGAACATTGAAGGTGAAATAATAGAAATAAAACAAAGAACTATGTCACTAGAAAAAATAAGCGTTGAAGTAAAAATTGAAGCAGATATTCAAAAAGTGTGGAATTTTTATACAAATCCATCCCACATCATTAACTGGAATTTTGCTGATCCAAGTTGGCATTGTCCGCATGCAACCAATGAGTTAGAAATTGGAGGTAAATACCTTGCGCGTATGGAGGCGAAGGACGGAAGTTTTGGATTCGACTTTGAGGCGGTTTACACTGAAATTGTAACATTAGCAAGTTTTACCTATGAATTTAGTGGACGTGTAGCAAAAGTTGATTTTCATCAAAATAATGACTCAACCTCGGTAAAAATCACGTTTGATCCTGAGACAGAAAACCCAGTCGAACTTCAAAAAACAGGTTGGCAGTTAATTTTGAATAACTTTAAGAAGTATGTAGAAACCAAGTAGGTTCTCGTGCGTTAAATTCGTATTTCGGTATGAAATCAGTTCAATTTTTCTTCTTAATTCTTCTTATTGTCGCCGGATTTATGCAATCTTGTGAGGACAAACCAAAAAGCCGAAAAAAAAAGCAACTAAGCTTGAAACAACTTGCTGAGTTAAAAAAAGACATAATCAGCGGAAAATTTTATCAAAAGGACATTCCGAAAAAATATGGTATGAGTGACGGAGTTTATAAACGAATAATTGCCGAGCATGGATTAAGACCCAAATATCTACCAATAGATAGAAAAATTCAAAAGAAACGTACAAAAGGTAAGCTATTACAGATTGATCCAGTAAACTTTGACGTAATAAAGGAGTTCGAATCGTTAGAAGCTGTGAAACATAATGAATCAGGCTCATATAAACCTGAAGGTATTAGGCATCAGATAAAAAAATATAAAAAGGCTTATGGATATTATTGGAGCAGAGAGGACGACTTAGAAGAAACTCTCAAATTAATAAAAACAAATACCACTAACAGCAAATAAGCGCCACTAACGCGAGCGCCTATTTGCAAACCGTTACCCCCCCTACCCCCATGACCCTAGAATTCGAAACCTATTTCGCCGCATTTCCTCAACAAACAAAAGATATGCTTCTTGAGATGTATGATATTGTTAAAGCGGTTTTACCAGAAGCACAAGAAAAAATAAGCTACGGAATGCCTTGTTTTTACCAGAAACAAAACGTGGTCTATTTTGCAGCATTCAAAAATCATATTGGGTTTTATCCAACTGCTTCGGGAGTGAAGGCCTTTGAAAATGAACTTGTTGGACTTAAATTTTCAAAAGGAGCTATTCAATTTCCGTTGGATAAAGCGATTCCCGAGAAACTGATTCAAAAAATTGTGTTGTATCGGTTGGAGGAGATTGAGACGAAGTTGAAGAAAAAATAAGTTAACTCATAAGTCATCCCTTACAACTGCCGGCGGACAAGCAAGGCGGGAAAAATCGTTATAAGCTGAGCACAACAGTGGTTCAAAATGCTGCGCGAACTAACTTTTCTGCACGATCACTCATGTCATGTATAAAAAATGGTTAGCTTTGAAGACTAATCAATACACATGAAAAAAACTATTTTATCGATCATTACAATCTTAGCATTTAATTTTTTGATCTTGACAAGCTGCGGCGAGGAGAAAAAAGAACTCACCTCACAAAATGCTAAACCAGCTACAACGAATATGACCTCAACTGACAAACCACAAGAGGAAGAAAAAATAGAACCTGCCTCTGTTGTTTGTAAAATCTATTTTAAAAGTGATGATATTGAAGAGGAAGATGGAACAATTACGAAAGGTGGGGTTGGTGAAATAGATGATTTTGCAACTCGCAAAGCATACACTTTTTGTTATGATTCAGAAGAATTTCAAAAGTTAAAGATAGAAGGAACCGGAAAACAAATTACTATTGAAATTAAAGAAGAAAATAAAACCATTTACAAAAAAGAAAATATAGAAATTAAAGATGCGCTCACTATTTCTACGAAAGAAGTGAATTTGCAAATGGGAAGAAAATACACCATTTCAATAAAACAAAACGAAACAACCCTGTTTGTAGGTAAAGTTGATTCTCAAGGTTGTATGTAATGCTTAAGTCTCGATGACGATCAAGTACATTATTTCATTTCTGTAAAAAAATGATTAAAGGGTGAGAGGATTAGGTTAAATCAGAATTCAATCACCTCCCTTAATCCCTCCTAGAGGCGGGAAAAATCGCTACCTTTACCAAACCATGGAAAACACAGATCTTACATTGCGTATTGGAAAAGCACTCAAATCCGGTCAATCTGTTTTGGGAGCAGCCTCGTTGGAAGAATACAAAAATCAATTGGTGGAATGGATAACGATTTTTGTGCCCAAAGCCGAAGAAGGTTCTCCACGTGCTATCATCATTGCTTCCTCTGAACAAGAGGCACGCGAAATTCATGAAATTGTTACAGCAGGAACAAGAAGCCTAGATCTTACGGTAGATTTGATAACCGAAAAAGGAAAGAAATTGCAACAGCGCAATGATCTCTTTGATGGTACCGAAATTATTGTTGGAACAGCACGCCGCATCTGTCAAATGTACTTCCAAAATGGGTTTAATGTTTCTAAATTGCGCTTGTTTGCCGTACTTGAAATGGATGTTCAAATGCGCCAAGGATTAAAAGGATATATTTTGCGTCTGGCTGAGAGTCTTCCAAAATGCAAACAATTATTGTTGACCAAAAACGCTGACGAAAGTCGAATTCAAGAATACGTAGAGGAAATGATTCCTACGATCCAACTTATTGATTAGAATTACCCTTTCGTAATTGTGATTTCTGTTATCTCCGGATAAATCCCTACCCTACCCGGAAATCCTAAGTAACCAAATCCACGGTTTACATATAAAAACTGTTGACCCACTTGATACAAGCCAGCCCATTTCTTATAGCGCAATGATACTGGGCTCCATTTGATACCAAAGCGCTCAATCCCAAACTGCATTCCGTGAGTGTGACCAGATAAAGTAAGGTCAATATTCGTGTCTAACACTTGTAAATCAAAATGACTCGGATCGTGAGAAAGTAGTATTTTGAGTGCAGATTCCGGTACGCCATTCAACGTATGTGCTAGTTTTCCACTTTGACGAAAAGGAGCCTTTCCCCAATTCTCAACACCTAAGAGCCAAATGTTTTCTTCCAATTCGATAGATTCATTCAGTAAAGGTGTAAAACCTATTTCGCGGTGTTTATTAATCAAGGTTTTTAAATTCTGAACCTTGTGATCATCTGCTTCCCATCGCACATAATCTCCGTAATCATGATTGCCCAAAATACTGAATTTTCCTTTTTTCGCTTGAATACGCGAGAAAATTGGCTCCCACCCATCCATTTCAGCTGCTGTGTTATTCACCAAATCGCCGGTGAAAAAAACATAATCCGCATCCAAGTCGTTTATTTGGTCAATCGCCTTATTGACTTTGCCGTGATTATTGAAAAAACTCCCCACGTGAATGTCGCTTATTTGAACGATTTTTAGTGATTCTAATTCTTCTGGAAAATGTGGAAATGACAGCTGAACGCGATGTGTTTTCCAATTCCATCTGCCGTAAAAAATCCCAACCAAAATCCCTAAAAAAAGCAAGCCTGACAAAACCCAACCTATTTGCCTAAATGTTTCAATTCCAGTTGCTTGAAAAAACAATCCTGGAATCAAATACAACAAGGCGGGAACGCCAAATAAAATAAAACCACCAAATGCCGTAAAGCCCTTTTTAAAATCATTGTGCTTTCGTTGACCAAAAAATACAATGAGCAACAAAAACGACCCCCAGGCTACAACAAGTTGAACGAAACCAATTGCTTGAATGAGGGTGGATGAATCCGAAAGGAAAGAATGCGAAAAAATAATTTGCGAGAATATGATTAAGGCGAAAAGTAGTAAGAAGAGCATGGAATGTTTTTACAAAGGTATTTTATTAATTAGACTGAACAAGTTGATAGAGAACTTAGGATACTATCACTCTTTGAGCGTAAGTTGAAAGTATGATGAAATCAGCCTATCTTCAAAAATAAACATAAATTGATTGCGTTCCAAATAGAACCCATTGAAATTGTTTGGGCGTTTTGTCTAATTATTCGTACTTCACAATTACCTTCTAAAAAATATATCCAGTTTTACTGCATTATCTTCCCTGCCCAGAGTTCTTCTAAAAATATTCTCCATGGAAGGATGCGGATGCCGTCTGAAATTCTGGGTAAAGGTTCGTTGCATATTAAAATAAGTTGTTTTACAGAATATTCTTCTGAAAAGTATTTCAAGCCTTTAAGATGCTTTGGTTGGGCATTGTTAGTTGCTTTTACCTCAATTGCCACATCATTATTGCCAAGCACAAAATCAATTTCAATCTGTGAAGCAGTACGCCAGTAGTAAATGGGATAATCTTTCGCGGAATAACTGCTGTGTGCATACAATTCATTATAAATAAAGTGTTCAAAAGCATTCCCAAATAATTCGCCTCCAAATTCTATTCTCCCTCTTTTTAATAAATGATTTACAATTCCAATATCAAAGAAATAGAACTTAGGGGCGGTGATTACTCTTCTTTTAGGTTTCTTTTGATAAACAGGCAAGAATCGTCCTATCAAGGTGTCTTCCAATATTTGAAAATATTCTTTTACTGTGACTGCACTAACGCCACAGTCAGTGGCAATGTTTGTATAATTAATCATCTCTCCATTGCTGAATGCTGCTGAATCCAAGAAGCGTGAAAAATTGGTAACATTCCTAATTTTTGCTTCTCCGGCAATTTCGTCACGCAGGTAATTTCCAACATAAGCCGAGATCATTTTTTTTGGCGATGTGGAAATGTAATGCCTTGGCAGCAAACCATTGTTCAGAGCCTTCAATAAATCAAAATCGGGAATTTCCTGACTGATTAATGGATATAGTTCATATCTTAATGCCCTTCCTCCAAGGAGATTAGTGTTGGATCGTATAATTTTTCTGGGACTTGATCCGCTCATGATAACTCTTATTGGCAAATGGGTAATAAGCCAATGGACTTCGTTTAATAATTCGGGAATTCGTTGTATTTCATCAATAATTATCACCTTGTATTTGCTTGCGATAATGGTTTCACGAAGTAAGGATGGATTTCGCAACAATCTTTCATAAACATCTGAAAGTAGTAGATCAAACCATAATGCATCGGGGAACAACTCTTTTAACAAAGTGCTTTTTCCTGTTTGTCGGGCTCCCCATAAAAAAACGCTCTCGTTTTGGGAGTCAGTAAATACTTGCTTTCTATAGTACATTTTTAAAATTGAATTTGTGATATAATAAAGTATTACTTTAGATTATCATGATATACAAAAGTATAAATTTCGATTGATATAAAAAATATTTTTGATTTTGACTGTCTAAATTTAATATAAAAAACAGAATACCAATTAAATAGAACACCCAAATATCTTGTTCTACAACCTAATAATTCGTCTACGTTTTTATAACACCTTGAGTTAAATAAAAAATTTGTGATAAACAATAAAGGGTTGAAACATTGCCTTTATTGTGATCGTTTATTCATGCGTTTAATTAAAAAGCGTTTTAAAAAAGGAAACAATAGTGAATAACTTGAAGGTTAACTTTAGAATAAAGAAAGGAGAAAGTTATATCTCACTTACTGACTTTGCTAGAAAGCAAAATCCCAGTGAGCCAAAAGATGTTTTTAAAATTGGGTGCGTTCAAAATGTACGATAGCGTTCCTTAGGATTTTACCGAAATCGAACAAGTTGATAAATAACTTGTTTTAGTTCTTAATGGAAAACCAACCTATCATTCAAGTTAAACATCTTTCGAAAAAATTTGGAAGTTTTGAAGCTGTGAAAGACGTTTCTTTTACCGTAAATAAAGGAGATGTCTTTGGGTTTTTGGGTCCAAATGGAGCTGGAAAAAGTACAACCATTCGCTGTTTGCTATCCCTAATCAAACCTAATAGCGGTAGTATTGAATTATTTGGAAAACCGTTGGCACAGAATCGAACTGAAATTCTGCGAAATGTTGGTAGTATCATCGAAAAACCCGATTTTTACAAATATCTTTCTGCACAGAAAAACCTTGAAATTTTTGCGCGCATTTCCGGAGCATCTGTGTCGAAAAAAGAAATTGCTGAAATGCTTGATTTTGTGGGACTTGGTAATAGGGCCAGAGATCGCGTGAAAGGATTTTCTCACGGAATGAAACAACGCTTGGGTATTGCTCAAACTCTTTTGCATAAACCTGATTTGATCATTCTAGACGAACCCACAACAGGCCTAGATCCACAGGGAATCATTGAAATACGCAACTTAATTCTACGACTTAAAACCGAACAAAATAAAACCATTTTGCTTTCTTCTCACCAACTATCTGAAATTGAATTGATTGCAAACAGAATGGTAATAATTAATCAAGGTCGTTCAATTGTGGAAGGAAATGTTCAAGATTTATTAAATAATGAAGAAACTGTTGTTCGTGTTGAAATAAATTCTGCTGATAAAGCGATTGAATTGGTCAAAAACCACCTTCAAGTTTCATCTGTTGACCGTATTTCAGAAACTGTTTTTGAAGTCGTAATGGTAAAATACCGCGTACCTGAATTGGCAAAAATATTCGTTGATGCAGGTTTACTCATAAATGCCATCGAACCGAAGAGAAAATTGGAAGATTACTTCATTAAAATAATTCAGTCATAATGTTGCTTCGAAACACCTACAACGAATTTATAAAAATCGTTTCAAAACCAAGAAGTTATTTGGGTTTTGGAGCGCTAACCATTTTAATATCCATCATTATTTTCGCTATGAAAATGGATGGGGAAACCATTGTTTCATTTATCACTGCCAGTTTTGAGCAAACTCTTTCTTTCAACGGTAAAATTGTAAATGGAAATCTTATTGCTTTTATAATACTACAAATGTTGGTAGTTCACATTCCTCTGCTTGTAGCGCTTGTTACTGGTGATCTCATCTCGGGTGAAGCTGCCATGGGAACGATTCGCATGTTGGCAAGTAAACCCATTTCTCGTACACAAATCGTGCTTTCAAAATTTTTGGCCGGCGCGATTTATACACTTTTATTGACTATTTGGCTGGGAATTTTATCCTTAGTTATTTCTCACCTGGTTTTTGGTTCAGGAGATTTAATGGTTTTAAACAGTGATGGATTGGTTATTTTGCAAGAAGCTGATATTCTTTGGCGTTTTGGACTTGGTTTTTGCGTGGCATTTCTTGCACTCTTGACTGTTGCAACGCTTTCTATTTGTTTGTCTGCTTTTGCTGAAAATTCTATCGGACCCATTGTTGCAACTATGGCAATAATCATTGTGTTTACCATAATTGGAAGTTTGGACGTAACCGTCTTTGATTCAATCAAACCCTATTTATTCACTACTCACATGGCTTCGTGGCGAAGTTTTTTTGAAGATCCAATTCCATTTGAATCTATTTATCAATCCATACTTGTATTACTTGCCCACATTATTATTTTGGTAATAATTACCATTTTGAAATTCAATAAAAAAGACATTACCTCGTGATGAAACAACTATTTTTTCTCTTGCTAATTTTCATTTCCCTAAGTGCCACGGGACAAACGGCAAACGCAGTTATTGACAACATCAATGCGAAATTCAATGCGGTAAAAGATTACACGGTAAATGCGAATATCAAGGCAGACATTCCGATGATCAAGATTTTGCCAAACAATGTGAAAATCTATTTCAAACAAAAAGATAAATTTAAAATTGAATCTAAAGGAATTGTGATAGTTCCCAAACAAGGATTCACAGAACTGAATAATTTCATCTCGAATAAATCTAAATACACGGCAGTTTTTGGTGAATACTTGACAATAGGAAGCGTAAAAACGAGGCTAATCAATATCATTCCAAATGAAAGTTCAGGAGACATTGTTCTTGCCAAAATTTGGGTGGATATGTCAAAAATGGTGATCATGAAATCTCAAATCACTACCGTTAGCAATGGAACAGTAAATGTTGAATATACCTATGGAGATCAAATTTCAAGAGGATTACCAAGTGTAATGAAATTTGAGATTGACGTAAAAAAATTCAAAGTTCCCAAAAGTGTTGCTGCAGATATCAACAAAAGTTCGGCAGCGAAGAAAACCAATACAAAAACGAAAGGTACAATTACCATTTCTCTGTCTGGTTACAAAATAAATTCAGGCTTAAGCGATAGCATATTCACGAAAAAAAATTAGTCTAGTAACGACTTTTAGCACCTCAAACATCCAATATTCTGGAATAAATCCTACCTTTGGGAAAACACATTTTATGTCTGAATCTGTTTATCTTGTTGATGGAATTAGAACGCCTATTGGTTCTTTTGGAGGGTCTCTAGCACCTGTTCGCGCTGATGATTTGGCCGCTTATGCAATCAAAGCATTGGTTGAAAGGCATCCAAATCTTGATTTAACTAAAATTGAAGATGTTATTTTAGGATGTGCCAATCAAGCAGGAGAAGATAATCGAAATATTGCTAGAATGGCTGGCTTACTAGCAGGACTGCCGGTTGAAGTGGCTGGTGAAACAGTAAATCGCCTTTGTGCATCTGGCATGGCAGCTGTCGTAAATGCAGCAAGAGCCCTAAAAGACGGTGCTGGAGAATTGTACATCGCAGGTGGTGTAGAACACATGACGCGTGGTCCTTGGGTGATTTCAAAAACCTCATCTGCCTTTGGTAGAGATGCTCAAATGTTTGATTCATCATTCGGCTGGAGATTTATCAACCCAAAAATGGAAGAAATTTACGGAGTAGACAGCATGGGAATGACTGCTGAAAACCTGGTTGAAAAATACGGAATTGAACGAGAGGCACAAGATCAATTCGCATGTTGGTCGCAAGAAAAGGCAGCTAAAGCAAAAGAAAATGGATTTTTTGACGAAGAAATTATTTCGGTTTCTATTCCTCAAAAGAAAAAAGATCCACTTATATTCTCAACGGATGAGTTTGCAAGGGCAGCAACTACTATAGAAACACTAAACGCATTAAAACCTGCTTTCAAAAAAGATGGAACAGTTACGGCTGGAAACGCTTCCGGATTAAATGACGGGGCAGCAGTCTTGTTGATTGCCTCAGAATCAGGCGTAAAAAATAATCAGTTAACCCCCTTAGCTCGAATTGTTAGTTCGGCGGTTGCCGGAGTTGAACCTAGAATTATGGGTATAGGTCCTGTTTACGCTTCACAAAAAGCATTGGATCGAGCAGGGCTGAGCTTAAAAGACATGGACGTACTAGAACTCAATGAGGCCTTTGCCGCTCAAGTACTTGCGTGTACGCGGGCGTTGGGTATTGCCGACAACGACCCTCGAATAAATCCAAACGGAGGCGCAATTGCTCTGGGTCATCCGCTGGGAATGTCAGGAGCTCGTATTCTTTTGACAGCCGCTCGTCAACTTCAACTAACAGGAAAAAGATATGCTTTGGTAACAATGTGTATCGGAGTTGGACAAGGATATGCAACTGTAATTGAACGCGTTTAGTCATTAAAAAAAAGAAAAGTGAAATATATCTTTTTATTGAGTCTGTTTTTGGTGATTCTTTCTTGCAAAAAGAAAGATACCAGTTGGAAAACTGATTGGGCGGCACCGCTTATTTCTGACACCCTGAAATTGACTAATTTATACAATGATTCAACGCTAACAACTTCCAACCAAGCTACGATAGACGTTGATTTAACCAGAACCATTTTAAATATTGGATTAAGTGATTTGTTGGCGATTCCTGACACCTTAATCACACAAATTTACAGCCCCACTTTATCGTTAAATAATGTTCCGCCAGGATCGAACTTTGTTAATTCGATTGAGGAACACATCTTGGATTTAGATGATGTGCAGTTAAAGAAAATCCGTGTTTCAGAAGGAAAAATAAATGTCAAAGTATATAATCCATTAAATACCAAAGTGTATTATACAGTTCAACTGCCGGGAGTAACAAAAAATGGATCTGTGTTTGAGCAAACATATTTTGTGGAGGCAGGAACAATTGCACAGCCAGTAACATCACAAGAAGAATTGGATTTGAGTGGATACGACATTGATTTGACAGGAGAATCGGGATTGAACTACAACAGATTACAATCAAAAATCTCAATTAAAACAGACCCTAACGGACCGGTGGTTTCGATTACAGCGCAACATGATTTTAAATTTGAAGGTGAAATTTCAGGAATAAAAATTGATTACGCCAAAGGGTATTTTGGAAGTAAGATAATCGCTGACACATCCACGGTTAATATCTCTCAACTAAATTCAATTATCGGTGGAATAGTTGATTTGCCTAGTCCTGACTTGACGTTTACGATTGAAAACGGGATGAAGGTTTCGTTAAAAGGGAAAATTACTCAGGCTGAAAACACCAATGTGAACAATACAACTGTTTCGTTGACCTCATCCAATATTGGGTCTGATTTTTACATTGCACAAGCCGTGGGAACGTGGGATAATTTTCAACCATCGTTGTATGAAATTCAATTCAATTCAGCAAATAGCAATATTGAACAATACCTTGAAAACTTGGGTGCTGAACACAAATTGGGGTATCAACTTCAATTAAACCCATGGGGAAATGTTTCAGGAGGTGCTGATGAAGTTTTTCCAACAAGTAGAATTAAAGCAAAAGTTCGTTTTCAAATGCCCTTGCAAATTGGAGCGGATGGCTTGACCCTTCGTGACACGTTTAATTTTGATCTCACCCAAGATCCCACAAAAATCCATGCTAATTCAGGTGTTGTAACCTTAAACGCCACCAATGCATTCCCCGTTTCTTGCGAACCCGTTTTGTATTTTATGGATGAAAACAATTTTGTTTTGCACACCGTTTTAGGCTCAACTCAAATTGCATCGAGCAATATGGGCTCTATAAATCCATTAAACGGTCTTAAAGAAAAAAAATCACAAGTAGAATTTATCATGTCAAGTGAATTAGTTTCTGACATCAATAAAATAAAGTTTGTTGCCGTAGAGGCGCGATTTGACACACCAAATCCAATATCAGGAATGAACGAATCTCAAACAATCCCATTTGGAGCTTTTCTTGCGGTTAAACTGAATGTTAAATTGAACGGAACGATAGTATACTGATGAAAAAAATCACACTTTTTATTTTCTTCTTTCCATTTTTCGTGGCGTACTCCCAGTCGTGGTTGCCCAATCAACACGATACGTTGTTAGACAAAAAGCACGAAATTATTTTTAGTGTTACAGCCGACTATCAATCAACCTCCTTGCATAAATCGCTTACACAAAAACTTTTTTACGGAGGTGAAATTTCGGATGGTATTAAGGAAAAGAGTCTCAAATTACATGAAGGAATTAACCGCTTTGGTTCTGACTTGAACGCGGAAATCGAATACAGAAATTACACGACTAATTTATTCAAAAAAACCAATTGGGGATTTGTTGTTAAGGCTGGCTATTTCTCATTTATAAACGCACTGTACTCAAAAGATTTGTTTGAACTTGCGTTTTATGGAAATCAGAATTATTTAGGTGACACAGCCGTTTTATCGGGTACAAAATTTTCAGGACTTACGTATCAAAAATTGGGTTTTGGATGGTTAGATAAAAAAAGTAAATCTAGTGTTTCTTTGAATTTTTATTCATTGAATAATTATACATCAGCCAATTTAAGAATGGCAGAAATCTATCAATCGTCGAACATCGATACACTTGTGTTTTCGTACGATGGTAGTGCTCAATTTTCAAATTCTCCCAGCTTTTTTTCCGGTTTGGGTGTTGGTATAGATGCTGATTTACGTTTTTCTATTCCCACAAAGAATGCCTCTCCTATGTATTATCAATTCTTAGCAAAGAATATTGGAGTTGCCTCTTTCAACGCTCCGCTTACCAATTATACCGCTGATACAAGTATTACTTTCACGGGATTGACCTTTAATCAAGTTTTAAATGGAAGTTCCTTTTTAGATTCAAATTATTCGGCACTTGATACCATCGGAATACAAAAAAGTCAATCAAAACCGGTATTTTTCCTGCCCGGATTTTTACAATTTTCAAAGCTTGTAGATGCCAACTCTTCGCGGAAATTACAAGAATTCTATGGCGTTAGGCTATTTCTAGCATCGGCTTATACACCGCTTGTTTTTGCGGGAGCTGATTATCGAATTTCACTTGGTGCAAAAACAAATGTAAACATTGGTATTAACGCAAGTTATGGTGGGTTTTCTCGCTTTCGTTTTGGAACCTATTCCAGTATAAAAATTAAAAACTGGAATCTTGGAATAGCAAGTGAAAATCTCTTTGGAAAAACAGGTCAATCCATTTTATTCAGATTACAATGCGCATATTAATCCTATCACTTTTTACTGTTTTCGCTTTCAACGGATTTGCACAAATATCCTTCTACAAACTGTATTCGGGAAATGGCTATGATCGGGGAGAAGGAGTTGTTCAACTAGCTGATTCATCTTATACAATTACTGGTAATTCAAGCAGTTGGACAGGCAATTCAGATGCTTTTTTATTGCATTTAGACAGCTTGGGGAATTACAAATGGAGTAGAAATTATGGCGGTAATGAGTCGGATATTGGACGACGAGTATTGTACGATTCAACACTTGGTTATTTCATTGCCGGTTATTCAAATTCTTTTAGTGGAAATGGAAATTTTGATGCTTACTTGATACGAATTGACACTGCGGGAAATGAACTCTGGGAAAAAACTTATGGAACCGAAAATTGGGAAAAAATTAATGACGCCATTCTCACAAAGGATTCTTCAATCCTACTAGTTGGAGAAACTCAATCTGTAAGCGGACTAGGAAGCGATATTTACTTAGTAAAAACAACTTTTTCAGGCGACACCCTTTGGACAAAAACTTTTGGCACATCTGGTAATGATCGCGCTAATACGGTCATAAACCTGGCTGATTCTTCGTTTATTGTCGGCGGGGAAATCTATATTGCAGATTCGAACTTGGTAAAAGGATTTATACTGAAAATGAATCGATTTGGCGATATTCTTTGGCAAGACACTATTGGTGATTTAGCCGGTGAATACGGAATTAATGATGTTTTTTTAGGGTTAAATAAGTTTTATGCCGTTGGAAAGCGCAAAGTAACTGATACAAATCACGATGATTATTTTGGTTCTTATGATTTTGATGGCAATTTAGTTTTTCAATATACCTTGAATACACCTAAAAACACCATGATTGACGAAGTGGCGTTTCTTCCCGGAATTAACAAAACTGTTATCGCTACTCGTGTAATTGATGCACTAACCTATCAGGATGATTATGATAATATCTTAGCTTATTGCGATACGTATTATGGTTATTTTGATGGTGGGCCGGGCACGTATTGTGTTATATCTAACGAAGGTTTGGATAAATGCAATCAACTACTTACTACAAATGATGGTGGATATGTAGCAATTGGATTCAACAGCAATACGGGAGATAACATAACAACAAACAACGGGGGTACAAATATTTATTTTGCTAAAATTTATCCAGGATTAGCACACCCAAATCCATTTGATGCAATTAATGGAAATGTAAACTTTGGTCAACTTGTTATAACGAACGAAAATGAATTCACGAATGAGCTCATTTATCCTAATCCATTCAACGAAGTAATAGAAATAAAATCAGGAACTTCTGAAAAAAGTGATGTTACCTTGATGAATCAATTTGGACAGATTCTTTTTAGCTCAACCTTTACCCATTCAACTTCTTTGAATACCTCTAATTTACCCAGTGGTCTGTACGTTGTTCAGCTAAACTCGAGAATTTATCGATTAGTGAAATAACACTATTCGGTTTCGTCTAAATCGCTCAATATTTTTTGAACATCTCCTTCAGTTTCCGAAAGCTTGGTCTTACAGATTTTTATCAATTCAGAGGCGCGCTTTACCTTGATGGCCAAATCATCTACAGATATTTTCCCATTTTCCATTTCAGCTACAATGGTTTGCAGCTCTTCAAATGCATGTGTATAATTTAATTCACTCATTTTATTTAGATTCTTCGAATAACAAATCAACATTCGGGTCCACTACAAAAGAAATAATTCTTTTCCGATAAGTCTTTGTAAATAGCGTAAGATTTTCACTTATTTGAATCTTCTCAAATACAGATGACCCATCAATAAAATTGACTTTTACTGTTAAAGGAAATTCAAAAAGCTCATTTTTTTGAAGTTGCAAAATCATTAAATCCAGCTGCATTTTCCTAATTTTTGGACGAATAGAAAGCTGTGGAACACCTGGTCTTCTCAACCATTGATTGAAAAAAGTGGTTAATTCTAATCCTGAAATTTGTTCTGCTATTCGCTCAAAATCAGTACTGGAAGCATTTGATAGTTGAAAGGTAGAATAGTACGATTTTAAAATTTTATGAAAGACCTCATCCCCCACCTTTTTTCGCAGCATGTGCAAAACCCAACTTCCTTTCTGATACGAATTTGCATTCAATAATTTCATCAAATCTTTTTGCGTTGTATCTATAACCGGATTTGGATAGGATTTTGAAAAAGTAATTATCTGTTTTCTATCTTGTTCTAATTCATTGATAAACAATTCCCTTCCCTTTATCTTTTCCTGATAAATCAAGGTTAAATAGGTGGCAAATCCTTCGCTCAACCATAGGTGCGGCCAATCCGTTTCTGTTGCTGAGTTTCCAAACCATTGATGAGCAATTTCATGTGCAAGAAGAGCCTCACTACTTCGCGTTCCATCGATTGCTTTTTCATCGTAGAAAATACAACCTGCATTTTCCATTCCTCCAAATCTGGTGGTGGATTGAACATTGGCAAGTGTAGAAAACGGATAAGGAGCAATATAATCCGAGAAAAATTCCAAAATAGATGGCGCAAGATCAAAATCGTAAAATCCACCCTTCTCATTTTCTGGATAAACCCAACTTGAAATAGTATTCTCAGTATTCCATTTTACTGAAAAATCTGCTATTCCAATAACCATTACTTTGGTTGGTAGTTCAATGTCAGAGTTGTAATTCCATACTTTTTCGGTTTTTGAAAGCTCAATTGTTGATTGGTGAATTCCATTAGCTATAACTTGATAATGCGACGGGGCAGTAACGGCATAAAATACTTTTGCCTTATCTGACAAATGGTCGTTACAAGCCATCCAGTTTTGAGCTCGTGTGGGCCAATTATCACCAAAAAATGTCCTATTGCCATATTTGTTTTTACCTATGATCAATCCATCAGCTGGTATACCCGAATAACTAATTTCTATTTCAAATAATGCCTCTGAAAAGTTTAATCCCGGTAAATAAAGCGTATCCATTTCATGAATAAAATCAACTTTTTTTCCGTCTTTTTTAATTTGTTTCACACGCATTCCTTTCCCATTTTTCTTCAATGAAGTGAGATTCAGACATGGAACTTTTGTTTTATCAACCCATAGAAATTTAACCAATTCTTGAACGTTTATCGTATCATTGGCATCAGAAACGTGGATAGAAAATCGATATTCTTTTACATCAATTTGCTCGATTTGCCCAAAAATCGTTGAATTTATAAGGAATGATGCTACAAAAAAAACTGATTGAGTAACCTTTTTCATAAAATTGATTTTATAGCTTTATCCTTTGAATTATGAAGTTAACAAAAATCCTTTTAGTATTTTCAACATTCTTGTTGAATCATGCCTTTTCTCAAACAATAAAGGATATAGACGGCAATGTGTATAAAACAACCACCATCAATAAAATGCAATGGATGACGAGCAATCTTGCAGTCAAAAAATTTAATAATGGTGAGAAAATCACACATGCACAGTCAGAACAAGAATGGCTGTTTGCATCAGCAAATAAAACTGCTGCTTGGTGTTACTACGAGGATGAGAATGGCATTGATACAAAAACCATACTGTATAATTGGTATGCTGTTGTTGATCCTCGGGGATTGGCTCCCGTTGGCTCCCACGTGCCCTCAACAATTGAATGGAAAGGTTTTATCAATTCGCTTGGGGGTGTAATGGATACCCCACGAAAAATAGTCTCCAAAACTGGGTGGGAAACAAATCAAAAATACGAGGAACATGTAGCGAATGCATTCAATGCAAAACCCGTTGGTAGCAGGTATGTGAATCTAACTCCTATGTCACATTGGTACGATGGTCAAAGCAAAGGAAAATACACCAATTTTTGGACTTCAACTTCATGGAACGAAAAATCAACGAATGATTATGCATACCGAATAGGCCTTGCTTATAATTATCCCACAATAATTGATGAAATGGGCGATAATTTTGCGGGAACCCTTAATCTCAAAGGCAACGGCTATTCTGTGCGTTGTGTGCTCGATTTCATTCCATAAGTTCACCAAAAAATTTCTTGAAGGGATTCTTCATTATTTGAATTAAGCGAAACAAACTAAATAATACTTTGTTAGCTTTGTAAAGATGAAATACTGTATAGACTTTTTTACTAGGAAACGTTTAGAAACCATTGAAGTTTCTATTGGAGACCTCAAAATGGGAGCCTCAAATCCCATTCGCCTGCAATCCATGACCACAACTGATACAATGGATACAGAAAAATCTGTTGAACAATCCATTCGTATGATTGAAGCAGGCTGTGAATTGGTAAGACTAACCGCCCCCAGTAAAAATGAAGCAGAAAATTTAGGTAAAATACGAGAAGAATTACTACAAAAAGGCTATTCAACACCTTTAGTTGCTGACATTCATTTTACCCCAAACGCTGCGGAAATAGCTGCTAAGTTGGTTGAGAAAGTACGGGTAAATCCGGGTAATTATGCAGATAAAAAGAAATTTGAAGAAATTGATTACACAGATGAAAGTTATCAGGCTGAATTAAAACGAATTGAAGATAAATTTACTCCATTAGTTGAGCTCTGTAAAGAATATAATACGGCCATGCGTATTGGTACTAATCATGGATCACTGTCAGATCGCATTTTAAGTCGCTACGGAGATACACCAGAAGGAATGGTTGAATCTGCATTTGAATTCATTCGTGTTTGCGAGAAGAACGATTACTTTAATTTAGCTATTTCGATGAAGGCAAGCAACACCCTAGTCATGGTGCAAGCATATCGTTTATTAGTTGCTGAAATGTTAAAAAATGGACGTTGTTATCCACTGCATTTGGGTGTGACAGAAGCGGGAGATGGTGAAGATGGTAGAATTAAATCCGCTGTTGGAATTGGAGCCTTATTGGAAGATGGTATTGGGGATACCATTCGTGTTTCATTAACAGAGGAACCTGAATTTGAAATACCGGTTGCGCGTAAATTGGCTGAAAAGTTCACCACTTTAAATAATTTCGAAATTCAAGAGAAAATTACTGAATTACCCTATGACCCTTTTGGCTACACTCGAAGAGCAACAAAAGAAATTCATAATATTGGTGGAAAACATGTGCCAATTGTAGTGGCAGATTTTTCTGATAAACAACAAATTACAGCTGCTAATTTTTATGGCTTTGGGTATAATTATTCCATTCAATTAGACAAGTGGAATTTACAAGATTTAGCCGCTGATTATGTTTACATCGGCCAAAACACACTTGATTTTGAAGTTCCAGGTACCTTAGGCGTGCTTGTTGATTATTCCAATTGGAAAGCTAATTATGAAACTAAATTTGGGTATTACCCGCTAGTGGAAACAAAAAATCTGAGTCACATAAATAAAGATCAACGAGCGTTTTTAGAAGTTGAATGTTCGGAGTCCTTGCCGAGCAATTTGAATGAGTTTCCAAATTTGGTACTTGTTCTAAAAACGAATTATACAAATAAAACGCAGCTATTCAGAAAAGTATATGTTGAATTGTTAAACCGACAATTGGATATCCCTGTAATACTTAAGGTGGAAAATCATTCGACTGACAGTGAAACTTTTCAATTATATGTTTCAAGCGATTGCGGATCTCTGTTTATCGACGGTTTTGGAGATGGATTGTGGCTCAAGGGAAATCAACCTGCAACTTTAATCAATTCCACGGCCTTTGGCATTTTACAAGCCACTCGAACGCGTATTTCGAAAACAGAGTACATTTCTTGTCCATCGTGTGGAAGAACCTTATTCGATTTGCAAGAAACTACAGCAAAAATTCGTGAGCGAACGTCTCATTTGAAAGGAATTAAAATTGGAATCATGGGCTGTATAGTCAATGGGCCGGGTGAAATGGCTGATGCCGATTATGGATATGTTGGTACAGGCCCTGGAAAAATCAATCTGTACAAAGAGAAAACAGTTGTCCGGAAAAATGTGGCTGAAGATGAGGCAGTACAAGCCTTAATTGACCTTATTAAAGATCACGGAGATTGGGTAGAGGTTAATTAAACATTACTTTTGTCCAAGAAACCCCTTATCTTTTTCTCAACTTGAAATAGAGAATAGGTGTATTTATTTTCTTCAGATATACCCCGTATCTTTAATTCAATTCTAATAGCAGAATACATTTTGTAAAAGGATAACAAAGCTAAAAAATGGACTTTTTTCCCTATAAAAAGCTTTAAAATAGAATTTACAGTTACATTTAAAAGATATAACATCTTCAATCCGGGTGGTAAATGAAGGTAGTGTAAAATATATTTATTTCTCTTTGCTATTACCTGAACTTTTTGCGAATCAATTTTCTTTATCGTTGTTGATAATTCATGATAGCAAACTGCCTCCGGCTGAAAATAGAGCTCCCAACCCAAGCGCCAAGCACGAATTCCCAATTCCACATCTTCAGAGTAATAGGGATTGAATAATTCACACAACCCCCCTATTCTTTTGAGATAACTTGCTCGAATTAAGGCATTGGCGCCAGAAAGAAAAAATGTTGGTAGAATTTGATTTGTACGCATCACATTTTTATTACTTTCAATATTGTATAAAAATAATTTTGGACTCTTTGCACCATCTTGATTTTCAAGGGTTTTTAAATCTTTAATTAGACCCATGACTCCAAATATTTTTTCATTGGAAAACATAGGAATTAAAGACGTAAAGTATCCTTCAGTTAAATGAACATCAGAATTTAATAACAGAATTAACTCTTTATTCGAAGCAAAAACTCCCCGATTAACATTTCCGGCAAAGCCAGTATTAACAGTTGATCGAACAATGATAACATTCTGAAAATTGTTGTGAACTACTTCTATTGAATCATCAACGGAAGCATCGTCTGAAACTATAATTTCGTAATCAAGGATTTGACTAGTTTCTAGCGCTCTAATTGCAAAACGAATAGTGTCTGCTAGTATGTCTCTTCCATTGTAATTGGGAATAACAACAGAAATACTGGGTGTTGAATGCATTCCAAACAAAAATAGACAAAAACAAGCCCAAGCTCAAAAATTAAAACAAAAAAAATACGTTACTTGGTAACGTATTTCTTATCAAATGGATAAATTATAAACTATGCTTTTGATTTAACCTCTTCAACAAACGTTTTTGCAGGTTTGAAAGAAGGGATTTTGTGAGCGGGGATTATAATTGTAGTATTTTTTGAAATATTTCTTCCTGTTTTTTCAGCTCTTTCCTTAACAATGAAACTTCCAAAGCCTCTCAAGTATACGTTTTGCCCTTTGGATAAAGAACCTTTAATCGAATTCATAAAAGCTTCGACAGCCTTCAATGCCTCATTTTTGTCCAATCCTGTTTCATGAACAATCTCATTTACAACATCTGCTTTAGTCATAATTTGTTATTTTAAGAGTTTAATAATAGTAATTTTGTGATGCAAATTTAGTTACCATAAACATTATAAATACGTTTTTGTTAGATTTTTTTTCATAAATATTTTAAATGACTGAAATTCAATCTGTAATTATTGAATGGTATAAAGCAAATAAAAGAGATCTTCCGTGGCGAAGAACCCAAAACCCTTATTTTATTTGGCTAAGTGAAATTATACTGCAACAGACAAGAGTTATCCAGGGGATGTCTTACTACGAGAAATTTGTGGGGAAATACCCAACGATTCAAGATTTGGCAGCGGCCAACGAACAAGATGTTTTGACGACTTGGCAAGGGCTAGGCTATTATTCGCGAGCTAGAAATCTGCACGCAACAGCAAAAGTTATCACTCATGAATTCTCTGGAATTTTCCCAAATAGTTATGAAAAAATACTTCAACTCAAAGGAATTGGTGATTATACTGCGTCTGCCATTGCTTCATTCGCCTTTGATAAGCCACATGCAGTAGTTGATGGAAATGTTTATCGTGTTTTGAGTCGGATTTTCAACATAGAAACCCCCATTGACTCCACTGAAGGCAAAAAACAATTTGCCTATTTAGCCAATGAATTACTACCCAAGCATCAACCTGCACTTTTTAACCAAGCGATCATGGAATTTGGAGCGCTACAATGTGTTCCTGGTAAACCAAATTGCCAAATTTGTCCATTACTAATATATTGCGAAGCCCATAAAAACAACAAAATTTCATTGCTTCCAATTAAAAAAAGTAAAATAAAAATTAGAAATAGATATTTTCTTTATCATGTGAACATAGACCCTGAAAAAGAAACGATATTTCTAAGACAAAAAACAGAAAATGACATTTGGAAAAACATGTTTGAATTTCCAAAGATTGAATTTGATAGCCAGGATAAAATGAACGAATTCTGTAGTTCAAACAAAGATTCAATTGACAAGATTTTTTCTGTTTACAAACACGTTTTATCACACCAACATTTACATGCACAATTTGTACTGAGTCCAAATAAAGAACACTTTACATGTGATAATACAGTAGAGATTCCGCTTAATGAACTCATGAACTTTCCTTTGCCGCGTTTGATAGATCGATTTTTAGCAGAGAACCTCTCACAATTTCGCAATAAAGGTTGAATTTCTTTGTTACTTTTGTAAAAACAGTTCTATGATACAAATTTCCCAATGCCAATTTTTTCAGAACGAAACATCCACTATTTACCTTTTTTCGAAAAAGGATGTTAAAAACAAGTTAACCGTTGGTTCTTTTTCTGAAAGCGATTTAGAGAAAATTTCCACTTCAAAGGAAAAATTTGATTTTATCAAAAATGGTGATTACTATGCGTTTGCTGTTTATAGTGATCAAAGTGATGAGCAATTGCGCGTTGCGGGTTCGTTAATTCAACAACTCATAGGACAAAAACTGGAGAAAATACAAATCAGCGGTGCAGAAAAAACAATACTAACATTTATAGAAGGGTTGGTTTTAGCAAACTATAAATTCACCAAGTATTTTTCGAAAGAATCTGAAAGCAAAAATAAACTATCAGAAATCATCGTATCAGATGAAATCGACGACTTAAAACTTACAGAAGTTTGGAATACCTGTAAAGTAGTTTATTGGACGCGTGATCTGGTAAATGAACCTGTCTCTTATCTTACTGCGGTAAAATTGGCAGAAGAAATTTCAAACGCGGGAGAGGAAGCTGGGTTTTCTGTTAATGTTCTACACAAAGCACAAATTGAAGCCTTGAAAATGGGCGGTTTGTTAGGTGTTAACCGGGGTTCAATGGATCCACCAACCTTTACCATAGCCGAATATAAACATCCTAAAGCAGTAAATAAAAAACCCATTGTTCTTGTAGGCAAAGGCGTTGTTTACGATACAGGTGGATTAAGTTTGAAACCCACGCCCGGTTCAATGGATTGTATGAAAAGTGATATGGCAGGGGCGGCTGCAATGGCGGGAACAATTTATTTAGCAGCTTTACAAAAATTGAAAATTCATTTGGTAGTATTGATTCCAGCTACAGATAATCGCCCAGGAATGGATGCTTACACGCCTGGAGATATCCTTACCATGCACAACGGAACTACCGTTGAGGTACTTAATACAGATGCCGAAGGACGATTGATTTTGGCCGATGCCTTAGCGTATTCAGATAAGTATAAGCCGGAAGTAGTTATAGACGCCGCAACGCTTACAGGAGCGGCAGTTCGTGCCATTGGAACCCACGCAAGCATTATAATGGGAAATGCAGACGACAAGTATTTTAAAGAATTAGAAGACGCGGGAAATGAAGTGCACGAGCGTGTGGTGCGTTTTCCTTTCTGGGATGAATATTTGAAAGAAATGAAATCATCAATTGCAGATTTAAAAAATATTGGTGGAGGTAATGCCGGTATGATAACAGCCGGAAAATTTTTGGAACATTTTGTTAAATCTCCTTACATTCATATGGATGTTGCCGGACCTACATGGCTCGATTCCAAAGAAGACTATCGCACCAAAGGAGGAACGGGTTCAGGTGTAAGACTGTTGTACCAATTTTTGAAAAATAGAACAAACTAATGGAGAAAGAGAAGGAAGTTGGAAACCCGAATCCTATCAGGGTTGGGATTACGATTGGAGATATAAACGGTATTGGTCCTGAAATTATTATTAAGGCGCTGAAAGACCCGAGAATTTTACTTGATTTAACGCCTGTTATATATGGCTCATCCAAAGTTATTTCTTATTACAAAAAACAATTGAATGATGCTGAGTTTAACTACCTAACCATTCGCGAAGCGAAAGAAATTCAAAATCGAAAAATAAACGTTTTGAACGTATGGAATGATGAAGTTCAAATAACCCCTGGTGTTCCAAATTCAGATTCAGGAAAATATGCGATTCAATCGCTAGAAAAAGCATCACAAGATTTGGCAGACGGTAAAATAGATGTACTAGTTACCGCTCCATTTTCAAAGGATGAAGTTACAAAGTCGGGTTTTAAATTTTCTGGTCACACCGAGTACTTAGCCGAAATGGCTGGTGTAGAAGAAGCTCTCATGATTTTAATGGCTGGCGCTTTGCGTGTTGCGTTAGTAACTGTACACGTACCACTAAAGGAGGTGTCGCAAGCAATAACTAAGGATAAAATTATTCGAAAAATTCAGCAATTTGAAGATTCACTCAAAAAAGACTTTTCAATTGTAAAACCTCGTATCGCTGTATTAGGATTAAATCCACACGCAGGTGAAAACGGAAAACTAGGTCAAGAAGAAAAGGAAGTAATATTCCCAGCTATTCAAGCTTCTAAAAATGAAGGAAAGTTCGTTTTCGGTCCTTACGCTGCAGATGGGTTTTTTGGATCAACTCTCCGACATCAATTTGACGGTGTTTTGGCCATGTATCACGATCAAGGATTAGCTGCTTTTAAAGCAATTGCTTTTGAGGATGGCGTAAACTTTACTGCCGGATTGCCGATAGTTCGCACCTCACCTGATCATGGAACGGCGTATGATATAGCTGGAAAAAACGAAGCCTCTGAACATTCCATTCGCTCTGCCATCTACGCTGCTTGCGACATTTTAAAAAGCAGAAAATTCATTAAGGAAATCAATTTGAATCCACTTTTAGTTAGAAAACTAGAGGGAGATAGAAGCGAACGCGACCATTAGTTTGATAAAACTTCTAGTTATTTGTAACTATTTTTTTGGATTACAATGAATTTTCTTACCTTTGCCCTCCCGTTTTTAACTGTGAGGAATTATGAAGAGAAAATCCGATTACACTATTCCCTTTGCAGGATTAAAAATTGGGAACCATCTATTTGATTTTGAAATAGATGATTCGTTCTTTGAAGAATTAGATTATTCATTGATTCAGAAAGGTGCTATTCACGTTTCTATAAACCTTGAAAAAAAAGAGTCTATGCTAATATTACTCTTTAACTTAAAAGGAACCGTAGAAGCTGAATGTAACTTGTGTACAGATCCTGTTGATTTCAATATCGACAGTAACTATCAATTGATATATAAGTATGGACTAGAGGAAATAGATGATGAAACCCTTCTGGTTATTCATCCGGACAGTTACCAAATTGATATAACACAACCACTTTATGAATTTATTTCTGTTTCACTACCGCCACGTATTGTTCACAAAGACGGTGAATGTAATCAGGAAATGATAGAAGCTTTGAATAAATATCTTTCTTCAAAAAACGAAGAAACAAAAGACGATGATATAGACCCGCGTTGGTCTGCATTAAAAAATTTGAATTAAAATTAAAATATATAATTATGGCACATCCTAAACGTAGAACTTCCACCACGCGAAGAGACAAAAGGAGAACTCACAAGAATGCTGTTGCTAATAACATCGCAACTTGTCCAACAACAGGCCAACCTCATTTATTCCACCATGCTCACTGGCATGAAGGAAAATTATACTACAAAGGAAAGGTAGTAGCTGAAAAAGAAGTTGCAGTTTAATTTGCCTAAATAAATTCCGCAAATGAAAATCGGAATTGATGTTTTAGGCGGTGATTTTGCCCCCGATGTTAATATCGATGGGGCTTCTTTGGCATTAAAAGAATTGCCAGAGGATGTAAAACTCGTTTTGTTAGGCGATAAAGAACAAATTGAATCATCACTTGTAAGATTTAACATTGACCCAAATAGGGTTGAAATTGTTCATGCGCCTGATGTAATCACCATGCACGACCACCCAACCAGAGCAATTCCACAAAAACCAAACAGTTCAATTTCAGTTGGTTTTGATTTACTTGTTAAAAACGAGTTGGATGTATTTGCTAGCACAGGAAATACGGGGGCAATGCTGGTAGGTTCAATTTACAAACTCAATACTATTCCAGGGGTAATTAGACCTTGTATAACATCAACCTTGCCCGCAATTGATGGATCTAAAACTATTTTACTAGATGTAGGTTCCAATGCAGATTGTAAAGTAGACGTTTTATATCAATTTGCCGTATTAGGCTCTCTCTATTCAAAATCTGTTTATGGCGTTGAAAACCCTAAGGTTGCCCTTTTAAACATTGGTGAAGAGGAAACAAAAGGTAATTTGTTGACAATTGCCGCACACGGTATGCTCGCAAAATCTGATGAAATCAATTTTATTGGCAACCTAGAAGGACGAGATATTTTCATGGGTAAAGCAGATGTTATTGTTTGTGATGGATACACAGGAAATATCGTTCTTAAAGAGGCAGAAGGGATTTATACCTTAATGCGAAAAAGAGGAATTAGAGACGAATATTTTGATCGATTTAATTACGAGAACTATGGCGGGACACCTATTTTGGGTGTAAAGGGAAATGTAATCATTGGACACGGAATTTCCAACAATATCGCCGTAAAAAATATGATTTTGCATTCTTTCGAAGTGGCCCATTCTCAATTATCTGAAAAACTTAATCAAGCTTTTAATAGTTAATGAAAAAAATTACTGCTGCAATTACAGGAGTTCAAGGATTCGTTCCTGAGGAGGTATTATCAAATGAAGATTTAGCCAAGATTGTTGACACTTCTGATGAATGGATTACCTCTCGAACCGGAATTAAAGAAAGAAGAATATTGCGTGATGGCGCATCCTCTGATTTAGCGGCTGAAGCAGTAAAAGGATTGCTCGCAAAAACAAATACTGCTCCTGAAGAAATTGATTTGGTTGTTTTAGCAACCGTAACACCTGATTATCCTTTTCCAAGTACGGCGAATGTACTCTGCGATAAAACAGGAATGGTTAACGCTTGGGGATTTGACCTCATTGCGGCTTGTTCAGGTTTCATCTATGCATTATCAACTGGAGCTCAATTTATTGAAACCGGGAAATACAAAAAAGTAGTTGTAGTTGGTGTTGATAAAATGACCTCTATTTTAGATTATGAAGATCGAACAACTTGTGTGATTTTTGGAGATGGTGCAGGGGCTGTTCTACTAGAGCCAAACGAAGAGGGATTAGGAGTGATCGATTTTATTTTGAGAAGTGATGGTTCAGGAAGACAATACCTGATTCAACCTGCCGGAGGATCTGCTAATCCGCCGTCTATCGAAACGATTGAAAATAGAATGCATTATGTGAAACAAGAGGGTAAACAAGTTTTCAAATTTGCGGTGACCAATATGGCTGAAGTTTCAGCTGAAATCATGGAAAAAAACAACCTCAAAAGTGAGGATGTTGATTGGTTGGTTCCACACCAGGCAAATTTGAGAATAATTGATGCAACGGCAGATCGCATGGGACTACCAAAGGAAAAAGTCATGATTAACATCCAAAAATATGGAAATACCACGGCCGGAACACTTCCTTTATGCTTGTGGGATTATGAAAATCAACTTAGCAAAGGAGACACCTTGATTTTATCAGCATTTGGTGGTGGTTTTACCTGGGGATCTGTTTATTTAAAGTGGGCGTATAATCCAAAATAATTATATTTACAAAAAATTGTGTTATGAATTTAAATGAGATACAAGATTTAATTAAGTTAGTTTCAAAATCTGGGTTAACTGAAGTAGAAATCGAAAAAAAAGATTTCAAACTTACTATCAAGGCTGAAAAGGCACGTGGTTCCGAACAACCAATCATCGTTCAATCCGCTCCAGTTGTTTCTTCACCTATTATTTCTTCTGCTCCTGTAGCTGCCGCTCCACAAGTTAGTGAAGCTCCCGCACCAGCAAGTGCTCCAGATGATTCTAAACTAATTACTGTTAAATCTCCTATGATTGGAACGTTTTATCGTTCGTCTGGTCCAGATAAAGAGGCGTTTGTTTCTGTTGGAAGCTCAATTCAAAAAGGCGATAAAGTGTGTATCATTGAAGCCATGAAGTTATTCAACGAAATTGAGTCTGAAGTATCAGGAAAAATCGTTAAGGTTTTGGTTGATGATGCATCACCTGTTGAATACGATCAGCCTTTGTTTTTAGTTGAACCGGCATAATTTAAACCAAAATTTATGTTTAAAAAAATATTAGTCGCCAACCGCGGAGAAATTGCCTTACGCGTTATTAGGACATGTAAAGAAATGGGAATAAAAACAGTTGCCGTTTATTCTACAGCTGATAAAGATAGTTTGCCTGTGCGCTTTGCAGACGAAGCGGTTTGTATAGGTCCTCCGGTGAGTTCAAAATCATATTTGTCTATTCCAAACATTATATCGGCAGCAGAAATAACCAATGCTGATGCTATTCACCCAGGTTATGGTTTCTTGTCTGAAAATGAAAAGTTTTCCAAGGTTTGTCAAGAACATGGTATCAAATTTATCGGAGCCCTACCCGAGCAAATTGCTGGCATGGGAGACAAGGCTACTGCTAAAGCAACGATGATTAAAGCAGGTGTGCCATGTATTCCCGGCTCAAAAGGCCTATTGAAAGATATAGATGATGCGATAAAAACTGCTAAAGAAATTAAATATCCCGTAATTCTAAAAGCTACTGCAGGTGGTGGAGGTAAAGGAATGCGTATCGTTTGGAAAGAAGAAGACATTGAGGCGGCATGGGATTCTGCTCGTCAAGAAGCCGCAGCTGCTTTTGGAAATGATGGCATTTACATGGAGAAATTTATTGAGGAACCACGCCACATTGAAATTCAAATTGCTGGTGATCAATACGGTAATGCTTGTCACCTTTCCGAAAGAGATTGTTCCATTCAAAGACGTCATCAAAAATTAGTGGAAGAAACACCTTCCCCGTTTATGACAGACGAACTTCGCGAAAAAATGGGTAAAGCAGCCATCAAAGCGGCTAAAGCAGTAAAATATGAAGGAGTTGGAACAGTAGAGTTTTTGGTTGACAAAAATCGTGATTTCTATTTCATGGAAATGAACACACGTATTCAAGTTGAACATACCATTACCGAAGAAGTTATAAATTTTGATTTGATAAAAGAACAAATTAAAATTGCTGCAGGAGAAAAAATTTCTGGAAAAAATTACATTCCCGTAATGCGCCACGCTATCCAATGCAGAATTAATGCTGAGGATCCTTATGCTGATTTTCGTCCTTCGCCGGGTAAAATAACTGAATACCATTGTCCTGGTGGGCACGGAGTAAGAATTGATGCTCACGTGTATTCCGGATATACGATTCCGCCAAATTACGATTCAATGATTTCAAAACTTATTGTTGTTGCACAAACACGTGAGGAAGCAATCCTTAAAATGAAGCGTGCACTGGATGAATACATCATTGAAGGAGTAAAAACTACGATTCCTTTTCATCAGAAATTAATGGAAAACGAAGATTTCAAAAAAGGAAATTTCACTACTAAATTTATGGAAACATTTGAGTTTTAATCTCAAATTCTCTGTTTATAGAACTTCTCCCACGTATTTTTGAGAAAAATTACATAGCTTTATGTTTCTCAAAATGAAATACCTAGCTCTCCTCTTAAGTGTTTTTATTTTAGTTCAGGGCAACACTCAAAATCCCGGTCTCAACTGTGAATTGGGGTTCAATGATAATTTTAATCAAATAAGCCAAGGGGTAACTGTTTCAAATGAATACTCCTATTTTCTTCAACAGGAGAGCGTATCCGGCTCCTTTTTCACTTACTCCTATTTAAAAAAAATAGATACCGTTGGTAATGTTGTGTGGAGTCGAACCATTATGCCTCAATTTCATGAAATCACCGATATGAAAGAAATTGTAGCATCAAGTGATGGAAACGTCTACATTTTAGGTTGGGGGACACAATATTGTGATGTTGCAGAATCCTCCGATGTATTTCTTTCCAAATATGATGAAAATGGAAATCAACTATGGTGGTATTCTTGGCCAGAACAAAATTGGTTAGAATTAAATGTTAAAGGACTGAAAATTTTAGATGCCAATACCATCCTCGTTAATTATTCCAATAACTCACTCAATCCGAATGAAAGTAAAATTTACACGCTAAATTCGAATGGTAATATAGTTGATAGTTTAACCATCCAAAAGTCAGTTCTTGATGGCGTTAATCAGTTTGGCAACTTCGATAAGATTGGATTCAAGCAAGATTCACTTTATGGATTTGATGATTTAGGAAGCACTATTTCAACTCGAGCATTTTCAACTACCATCAAAAATAGTGAGGTTCTCAATGATTCTCTTTTTGTACTAACCAGTGATAGTCTTTATTTACTAAACCAAAATTTTCAGATTCTTCAAACAACCAATCTTCCTGGATTTTCGAATTACTCACACCTCAAAGTTTCTCCAACTTTTGTTGAATTTATTAGCAACAACGGAACTTCTATTAACATCCATAAACTCAATCATAACTTACAGGTAATCAACTCACAATCTATTAATAATCAAACAAATACACAGGAATATTTAGATTTCAATTACTCACACATTTCTGTAACAAAGAATCACCTTTTAACTAATTTTAAATCCGTTCGATATCTTGATTTTTCAAGACAATCAACAGAAAATGCGATGATAAATAGTTCGGATGTCGGTATTCTGGATTTTCAATCCACGCAAGTAGATATTACAAATTCCGGGTTTACTGGGGTATATACGATTTCAGTCTATGGCGAGGTGCTCCTTAAAAATTTTGGAAACAATTTTGTGTCTGATTGTAGGTTAAATCATCTTATTTCAGAACAAGGAATTTGTCAGCCAACGGTATTCACAGCGCATTTTTCAGGTATAAATTTGCCGCCGGGTGATTCTACTTGGGTGAATTTAGGGTTGATGCATCAAGAAACAAATTTTTTTCCATCGGATTCTATTACCAGAGAACTCTGTGTTTATTCAAGTCACCCGAATTATTTAACGGATTTAAATGTTCCAAATGATTCGTATTGCAAAACCTTTTTCTTAGGGTATATTGGGATAGAAGAAATACAACCAAATTCAAAAACACGTATAAAGATTACCGATTTAATGGGAAGAGAAACGGAATATAAACCAAATTCAGTATTGATATACCACTATTCCGACGGATCGATTCAGAAAATTTTTACGCTGAATTAATTCTTTATCCTTTAAGAAAGTAGGATTTGCACTTGATGGTAATTCGTGTTAAGTTTGTAAAACAATAATCTTGCAAAAGAATTAGCACTTAAAAATGAATAAACCTGAGATTTCCATTGTAATTCCAACCTATTGCGAAGAAGGAAATATTAGTGAGCTATACAATCAACTTGAAAGTGAACTAAAAAAAGTTGCGATTCATTCCTTTGAAATCATTTATGTGAATGATGGCAGCCACGATAATTCATTGACGAAAATCAAAGAATTAACTGTTCACGATAATCGGGTAAAGTTTATTCATTTTAGCAGAAATTTTGGTCATCAAAATGCATTGCGCGCCGGACTTGATTTTGCCCAAGGGGCCGCTGTAATTAGTATGGATGCCGATTTACAACATCCGCCGGAGTTGATTGCAACCTTAATCGAACATTGGAGATCGGGAAATAAAGTCGTTTATACGAAACGAAAAGACACAAGTGATTTATCCTTTTTCAAGAAATTAACTTCGAAAATGTTTTATAAATTAGTTAATTACCTTTCTGAAACCAAATTAGAAGAAGGTACAGCTGATTTTAGACTTTTAGATCGATCTGTAGTTGAGGCATTAAAAAATTTCAATGAGAATAACTTGTTTTACCGTGGAATTATTCCTGGCTTAGGATTTAAGCAACATGGTGTAGAATATATTCCAAATGAGCGATTTTCGGGTAATACCAAATATACATTTTCAAAGATGGTACGTTTTGCACTAACCGGAATTACCTCTTCGAGTGCTAAACCGCTTTATTTCTCCATTTATTTAGGTGCATTTCTAGCTCTTTGCTCCTTTTTCTATGCGTTATATGCGATTTATGTTTCACTATTCACAACAGAAGCAGTTGCAGGTTGGACATCGACCATTGCATCCATTTTGTTTATTGGAGGGATTCAATTAATGATGTTGGGAATTGTTGGTGTTTATTTGGGGAAATTGTTCTCTGAAAGCAAAAAAAGACCAAATTACATCATCGAAGAATCCAATATTTGATGAAATGAGTGTTTATTCCCAGTTAATCGCATTGCCATTAAAAATAAAGACTTTAATTCTTCTCTTTTTTTTATTTTTTCTCTATAGCCTAAACTATCATTTTTTTGATGGGGTAATGCCCATACATGCGTGGAGAAAAGCAGATTCTTTATCTCTAGCCTGGAACTACTATCAAGGTGCATCTTTTCTATCCCCGGAGACGAATCATATTTCAATTTACGGAAACCGAAACGCTGCGGCAGAATTTCCACTAATTTATTATGTAATTGGAAAACTATGGGTACTCTTTGGACATCATGATTGGATAGCAAGACTAGTGTCTTTTTCTACATTAATCGGGTCGCTTACCCTGTTTAGTTCAGTTGTAAATCACTTTCTAAAAAACCATCTCAAAACACTCATGTTTATAGGAGTTGTATTCAGTTCTCCGATTCTTTTGTTTTACTCTGATACTTTATTGCCTAATGTTTATTCATTTTCCTTTGCTTTAATTGCTAGTTATTTTTTGTTCGTCTTTACTAATAGTAAAACTAGCTGGTCATTTGCTTTTTTTACCGTGTTCTTAACCTTGGCCATTTTAATTAAAGTAACCGTATTAATTTCCATTTTAACCTTTGCCATAGGGGGCGGCTTTTATTATTTTTTTCAGCAGAAAAATTTATTCACTACACATCGAAAAATCTTTATCTTGCTATGTGTGGCTTTTTCAATTGCTTTCCTCTGTACAATATTATGGTATTCATATGCAATTCGTTATAACGCTCGTTTTCATTCTTTAATGTTTTCAACGGACATTCGACCGATTTGGGAAGTAGATGCTTTACGAAGAAAAGAAATTTGGGAAATCATATGGAAGCGACAATTTAACTTGCTCTACAGTTATTGGGCTTTAATTCCAACATGTTTATTAGTCTTTTTTATGGCTATCCGAAGTAAAATTTCACCCTTATTTTATTGGTTGTTGGGAATTGGTTTGTTGGGCACAACTGGATATATTTTACTTTGGTTTTGGGTATTTGATGTTCACGATTATTATTTAATCGAAATGTTGTATCTTCCTTTGATTTTTTTCTTTATTGCTTTTAAGCATACAAATATGCAATCAACAATAACGGGGAAACTCGCACTATATTTCACATATAGCATTTTGCTTCTTGTTTTTCTTCAAGCTTTATCATACACGCAAATCGCTTTTGGTAAAAAAAATTATATGGCGAAAAACTCGTTTTTAGTTCAAGAATTTACAAAAACAAACTGGGACGAAATTTATTGGTATCACAGTGAGCATTTGCAAAAACTTCAAGAACAGAAGCATGAAATTCAAAAAATTGTAAAGAAGCAAGACACGCTATTTTGCTTAACGGATCAGTCTCCAAATGTAGATTTATATACCTTAGGAAGAATTGGTTTTAGTAATTATACTTTTATAAAAACAAAACCTTATCACTCGCAAATACCAACATTTATTAAAAAAGGAGCTCGGTACATGTTGGTTGTTGGCAATGAACCAATAGATCCTTTGATGAAGCAATTTACCAAAGATACAGTTTACGCCAAAAATTCAGTGTTTCTTTTTGATTTAAAATCATACAAGAATTAAATGAGAATTAGTAAAAAATATGGCCCTATACTACTGCTCCTACTTGGAACAATTCTGCTGATTTTATTCTCAATTCCCGAACTTATAACTTCTCCTAACGACTTTTTATTAATTTCTGAGGGCGATGGCTTAAAAAGTTATTATGTCTTTGATTATCAATTGAAACACCGAAGTTCATTTAATCATTTTTCGGGATTGAATTATCCTTACGGCGAAAATTATTTATTTACAGATGGTTTTCCTGCCTTGCAATTTATAATACAATTCTTCCCTTTTCTTTACGAGTATTCGGTTGGTATCATTCACATTACTATTGTTATTGGATTTCTATTTACGACTTATTTTTTATTCAAAATCATTCAATTCTATACCAAGAATGATTGGATTTCTCTTGTAGGGGCATTAGCACTTTTTGCATTACAACCTCAATATTATCGCCTATTTGGACATTTGAGTATGTCTTATTCATGCTTCATTCCAATGGCTTGGTATTTTCTCATACGATTCATGCATGATGAAAAAAAATTAAAGTGGACATTCTTACTTTTTATTTCCACCACAATCTGGTATTTTACACATGGGTATTTGGGTTTAATGTTAACTGTTTTTCTTGGAGGAACATTGCTTTTTCAACCAAAAATTTGGAAAAACAAGATGAATCTGTTAAGCTCTCTAAGTTTCACATTTCTACCTTTATTAATCTTTTTTATTCTTTCCAAATGGAGTGATTCCATTACGGATCGAACCACAGAACCCTTTGGTTTTTTTGAATATCAATCTCATTGGAAAAGCATTTTTCTAACTCCCAATGGATTTTTAGGAGATTGCATAAGCAATTTTGTTTCATTTGAAAACTTAAACTGGGAAGGAACTTCGTACATTGGAATTACCAGTGTCATTATCCTTTTTGCACTTGTTTTTAGGAGAATTACAGTACTTTTCAAACCAAATAAAATGGAACTTTTTCCAAAAGAAATGGTGTTTTTTTTATTTTCAAGCATCCTTCTTTTATTGTATTCATTTGGAATACCTTTTAATCAATTTCCTTACTTATTAGATGTTTTGGAACCGCTAAAACAATTTAGAGCCGTTGGGCGTTTTGCTTGGCCGTTTTACTATGTTAGTGGCATATTAAGTTTTTGTGTTTTGTTCAATCTGTATAATCAAGCAGAAACTAAATGGAAAAAAATAAGTGCAATTAGTTTGTTATCAATCGGAAGTGCTTTGTACTTTATTGAGGCAATTCCTGTTCTTTCCAAGGAGCGCTCTTATTCTAAGAACCTATTGAAAAAAGAAAACTTACCCGTAGAGCAACAGCAATTGATTTCCTTTATTCAAAAAAATAAAACGAACTATCAGTGTATTTTGCCTTTGCCTTGGTTTCATATTGGTTCGGAATTATACGGTAAAGAGCCTATTGAAAAAACAATGACCAATGTCTTAATTGCATCATCACATACTGGACTTCCCATTTACAGCTGCATGATGGGCCGCACGAGCTTTACACAAACGCATGATTTTTTCAGAAGTCTTGGCTCAACGCATCAAAACAAGATAAAATCACCACTTTTAAACACGAAAGATTTTTTGGTTTGGTTCGATTTCCAGCAACTTTACGCAGAGGATGAACAAGAATGGTATGATTTATCTAGCCCTGTTTTTAAGAATAAATATGGTGAGCTGCGACGATTATCACCAGAAAAAATATTCCAATTAGTAAAAGCCGAGGAAACTGATTTTAGTAATGCTGAAACCCATAAACAGTCAGATTTTCTTTTTGAAAATTATCAAAACAAAGACAATCGCCTCAAAGCAAAGGTTTCTAATTTCAATACATTCGCAAAATTTGACAAAAATCAATTGAAGACTGATCATTGGTATGAAGTAAGTTTTGATTATTTCTGGAAAGGTGTAAAAAACATGGACAATACGCTGCGAATTGAATTTGTAAAAGACAAACAAGTAAGTTGGTTTTACGAACGAACCATTTGTTCATTTACAGATCAACAAAAAGATCGAGTGAGAGTGCGGGCTGTTTTCAAAACTCAATCAGATACTTGTGCTTATAACCTCTTCTTATTTGGAGGAGAAAAAAAGAATCAAGAATATGAAATAGACAATTTGTTAATTAGACCTATTGAACTAAATGTGAAATGGAAAAATGATAAAGGATCTGAGTTTTTCAATTCTTTTCCAATAAAATAATCGTCTAGTAACAACATAATTTGTTTTTCAACGTTCATAAATGAACTTTTTAGTATGAAGTTTTTATCCGTTTTAATTTCTTTTTTATTGACCATTTCAGTTTATGCCCAAATTGGCACAGGTGAATGGCGGTTTCATTCTACAACCAAATCAGCCATAGATGTCGTTGCAACCGAAGAGTATGTTTATACAGCATATGAAAATGGCTTGTCTGTTTTAAAATTGTCAGATAAAAGTCAAACCTTGTTGAACGTTCTCAATGGATTATCTGATATTGAAATTTCTTGTTTGTATTATGATTATCAAGACAAATCGTTGTATATCGGTTATGAAAATGGAAATATTGATCGACTAAAAAACAATAAGGTTTACAACATTCCAGCCCTTGAATTGGCATCAGTGTCTAGTTCGAAACGAATTAATAGATTTGAACAACAAGGAAATTTTATTTATGCAGCATGTGATTTTGCCATTCTTAAAATAGACGCCTTAAAAAATGAGATAAAAGATACATATTACCCAACCAATTCTTTAGAAGCGGTTAATGATATTTGTTTTAAGGGCGATACTGTTTTCGCATTGTCCCCAACAAAACTCTTAGTTGGGCTTTTATCAAATGTGGCATTGGCAGATGCTTCTCAATGGAATACAGACCCGCGTGTATCAACTATCAATGGAGTTACGTACCGAGAAATTGAAAATTTTAACAACCAATTAGTTGTATTGATGCAAGTTCAAGGTTCTGTTGCAGATTCTGTTTTAAAATTAACGACTAACGGTCATCAAGTTATTTCCAGTTTTCCTTGGGAGGCAAAAATTAATTCTATAAACGTTTTAGCAAATGGGAAATTAGCGTTAAATGTCAACGGAGCTTATGTTGAATACGATGAAAACTTTAACGAAGTACTTTTTTATGGTTCCGGAACTTTCAATAAAGAATTTTTAGTCAGTAGATCTTCAAGTAACTCCGTTGGAACATGGGTTTCTGATTTTCGTCTCGGGCTTGTTTGGTTTCCCTCTAATTATTTCTCTTACGACCTCTATACAGGTTCTGGTTCTTGGAATAAATATTTTTATGCCATGGATTCCCACAATGGGAAATTAGCCATTGCATCAGGTTATCTTATTGGGAAATTACCTGGTTTTTCAAGAAATGGAATTCATTTTTTTGAAAATGAATCATGGTCTTTAACCGATGTTTTTGAACAAAACTGCTGGGATGGATTAGATGTTTTTGATTTTATAGACGTATCTATCAATCCAAAAAAACCGGATGAATATGCGACATGTACCTATTCCGAAGTTCCTCTAACTATTTTTAATAAAGACCAAGGTCAAGTTTTTACGGAAGATAATTCAACCTTGAAATCTACATCAGTTGGAAATGGTTGGTCGCTTGTGTCGGATGTTTGTTACGATGAAAAAGGAAATTTATGGTGTTTGAATGGCTATTGTGATAGACCGTTAAATGTCAGATCCGCTGAAGATAGTAATTGGATGAATTTTGACCTGGGTTTTGGGGCAAAAAATAAGTACACAAAAAAAATGATCATCGACTTTGATGGAAATATGTGGTGTGGCACTGATAATGCTGGTCTATTTGGATATAATACAAATGGAACTTTATCTAATACAGCGGACGATAAACGCATTAACCTTAAGTCGGGAGAAAACTACGGCGCCTTGCCATCAGAAAATATTACTGCTATTGCTGCAGATTTTGAAGGAGAAATTTGGATCGGAACAGATGCAGGCTTTGCTATCTTGTATAACGCCAGCTCATCTTTTGATGCCAATACTGGTGAATACGATGCCCAACGTGTAAAGGTTCAATTTGAAGGTAATGTCGAATATGTTTTAGGGTCAACCCATATCACAGACATTGAAGTGGATGGAGGAAATCGCAAATGGATCGCAACGGCCAATGCCGGAATTTTATTATTGTCTGCTGATGGTTCTGAAATAATTGAACAGCACACAACCGAAAATTCACCTTTGATTTCTGATATTATTTATGATTTGAAGCTAGACCAAACTACCGGCGAATTGTTTATAATAACAGATAAGGGGCTAGTGTCTTATCGAACAAACGCAACCTACGAAGATCCAGAATATACAAGTACGGCTATTTTCCCAAATCCAGTTAGACCTTCTCATCTTGGACCAGTAACAATTCAAGGTATTCGCTATAATTCCGATGTTAAAATTACAGATGTAGTTGGAAATCTCGTGTACAAAACAACATCTAACGGTGGTACCGCAACGTGGGATTGTAAGAACTTAAACGGTGAGCGTGTGGCAACGGGTGTTTATATTATCTGGACAGCTATGAATGAAGGTAAAGACAAGAAGGTTGGAAAGGTTTTGGTGCTAAACTAGGTTACTACTTTCATCAATGGCGGTAGTATTTTCCCAATTTATCCGTGTTTTTAATCCTTGAAAGAATCATACTTACAAACTTAGTGTAATTCCATGAGTGTATGTTTCATACGAACAACTACGTAAGTTACCTATGTAAACACCTAGTTATCGCTTAGTATGCTCCCGTATTTTACTGTTGTACATCCTAAATAATAGGATAATTTCTTTGGAGTTAGCGCACTTTTGTTTCAGAAATCAAAACGAAACAAAATGAAAACTTCAGTTCGCAACCTTATCGCAAGTCTTTTCTTAGGAACAGCTCTTTTTAATGCACAAGCTGAAACAATCACTACCGGTTCAGTAGTTAATACAGCTAACCAAGAAGTGGTATCTTATACGGTTCACCACATCAGTTGTGCTGGATTGAACGATGGAAGTATCGATATTGAAGTAGCTAACAACACAGTAAATACATTTACGTGGGATAATGGAACAACAACCGAAGATTTAACTAATCTTTCTGTTGGAATCTACCGCGTTAAAATTCAAACAAACGACGGAGAAACGCTTTGGGCTTCTTTTGAAGTTACAGCTCCTGAAGCACTTCAAGCAATGATTACCCAAACAACTATTCACTCAACCGTAAATTTAGATTTGTTTGTTCAAGGAGGAATAGCTGATTATACGTACAATTGGTCTAACGGAGAAATAACCGAAGATCTTTATGGAATCACTACTGCTGGAGCTTACAACGCAACAATCACAGATGACAACGGATGTCAAGTAACAGTTGATACGTATGTTGCAACTGAAGTAGCAGGAGTTGAGGAATTAGAA
>JBIKQS010000237.1:0-4270 GCA_044349575.1 Crocinitomicaceae bacterium | reverse complement strand
ATTCTGCTGTCGTTGCACAATTATTAATGCCTGCAACAGGGCGTTTAGGTTTACCGAAAGAAGATGTTGAAAAATTCACCAAAAAAGGAATTATAGGTGGTGTATTAATGCTAAATGGAACAGTAGATGAATTCACAACATGGATAAAAGAATTTGAAGCAATAAACAAGAAAAAAGGTAATTTGCCGTTTTTGTATTCAGCTGATGCTGAACCTAGTTTGGTAAATCGAAAAATAACCGGTTCAACACCTGTTAAAAAAGCGCAAGAAGTTAAGACAATTGAAGAAGCCAGGGAGGTTGCTAAATTAATTTCTGCAGATCTTAACAAAATTGGTATCAATTACAATTTTGCTCCGGTTGTTGATGTATCAACGAATGCTACAGTTGGATACAGAGGTTTTGGCGCGAATAAAGAAAATTTACTTCCTTGGTCAAAGGCGTTCATTAGTGAAACACAAAAAAATAATATCATAGCCACAGCTAAGCATTTCCCAGGTCATGGCTTAGTTTCTGGAGATACGCACAAATCCTTACAAACGATTAATGGAGAATTAAAAGAATTAGAAAATTATCCTCCACTTATTGCAGATGGTGTTTTATCCGTAATGATTGCTCATATCGCAATTCAAAACAACAAATTATATGATACGAAGGGCATGCCGGCAACAACTTCTGAAACAATTGTAACTGAATTATTAAGAAAAAAACTTGGATTTAACGGCTTAATTGTAACCGATGCAATGAATATGGGCGGTGTTAGTAAAGTGCCTAATGCATCTGAAAAAGCCATAAATGCAGGTTGTGACATCGTTTTAATGCCTTTAGATGTTGAAAAATCTTTTCAAGAAATATATACTCGTATGAAAAAAGATGCTGAATTCAAATCAAAAGTTGAGCAGGCGGCAAAAAGAGTTATTCGAATGAAAATATGCCTTGGACTAGTTAAGTAAAAGCTATGAAAATTTACACAAAAAAAGGCGACAAAGGCAAAACTGGATTAATTGGCGGAACTCGTGTTTCAAAAGCATCTCTACGCATAGAAAGCTATGGAAAGGTAGACGAATTGAATTCTTGGTTAGGCGTTATTAGAGATGGTGAAATTAAATCTGATTACAATGAGCAACTAATTGAAATACAAGATCGTCTGTTTACAGTAGGTTCAAGTTTAGCGTGTGATCCTGAAAAGTCGAATATGAAAATTCCAGATTTACGTGTTGAAGACGTTAAACTTTTGGAAAAATGGATGGACAAAATGGATCAGGAATTGGAACCTATGCGTTCTTTTATTTTACCCGGTGGAAATCAAACAGCGTCCTTTTGCCATGTTGCACGTTGTGTTTGCAGAGAAGCTGAAAGGAATTCAGTTTTATTGAGCGAGAATGAATTTGTAGCGGATTTGGTAATAATGTATTTAAACAGGTTGAGTGATTATTTATTTGTTTTGGCACGTAAAATCACAAAAGATCAAGGTGCTAATGATCACCCGTGGAAACCAAGAATGAATAATTAAAAATCATGCTTGTAAATATTAAAAAGATTAATTAATTTTGTTTACAACTAAAAGAAAAAATATGCGAAAAGAAATAGCTGGATTGTTCTTTATTTCAATGTTTTTTGTTCTTTCATCATGTATTAAACATGAAGTTATTCCTCCTCCTAATAGTACGGTTGATTTAAACTGTAGTTTTCAAGGGTTTATCAATGGTACAAATGCAGAATACACTCAAAATGTATTAGGATATAATTGTTACAACGACAATTTATATTACAATAATCCTTCCCCGACTTTGTCAAATTGTTTGTATACTTCTGAAATCTCCTCATTTCAGCAAACTCAAAAAATTAAGCTTACATTCGGACCCATGCAATGGGATGCTGGAGTATCTTCGATTCCAACACTTACCATGTTTAATGATTTTCATTCATCTAATTCAGGTGTTCAAGTTCCGCTAAAAGATATTGCCAGTATGACCGGTGCAAATCCAGGCGTTCAAGTTGAATATTGGGATTCTAATGGTGATCGATGGGAAACATCAACTGCTAATTCTCCTGGTTTTGTTAGTTTTACGACACTTGATCAAGCATCAGATAATACCGGAGACTATTCTCTATTTGAATGTTCATTTAGCGTCACTGTTTTTAGACAAGATCCAAATCAAGGACTTTTAAACATGACTTTAAACAACTGCAAATTCAGGGGTTGGTTTAAAAGATAATTTTACCATTTGTGGTAAATATGAGTGAATCACTCAAAATAGCAGTAATTGGGGATTATAATTTCACCTATAATTCTCACCAAGCAACCAACTTATCACTCGATCACGCTTCAGATTTTTTAGAAATTGAATTGAATTATTATTGGCTTCGACCAAATGAAGCGATTCAACAAAAACCTTTATACTTTGAAAATTTTGATGGATTTGTATTTGCTCCTGGCCCTTATCAAAATATTTTTTATCTAAATTCTTTAATCCGAACTATTTTACAATTAAATATACCTACGTTAGTTACTGGAGAATCATTCAAAGGGTTTATCGAAGTTTTGATTCAATTGTATAATTTACATAATTCGGGAGAAAAACTAATCTCTGAAAACCTAGTTTCAGGAAATAGCTTTGAAAAAATCACTTTGGTACCTGACTCGAAAGAATTCATTCAGTTATATGATAATTTCTCTAAAATAGAGTTAAGTTCCTCTAGGTATAGCTTGTATCCACAACTCATTTCCAGTTTAAAAAATGAAGTTATCAAAATTGAGGCATGGAATCAATTTGAAGAACCTGAAATTATAAGTTTGCAGCGACATCCATTTTTTATTGCCTGTGGTTTTTGTCCTCAAATTTCATCTACAAGAGAAATACCCCACCCGCTTATTTTTACACTATTAAAAAGAATTCTTGCTAAGAAAAGAAGTGGTCTAAATTAAAACAACGCTCTCAATTCCATCCCACCTGTATGAATAATTCGAAGTTGTTCAGATTTTCTTCCAGCGTACTGTATGGAAAGTTGCAAGTTCTTAGACAATAATCTTTGATATCCCACACTCCAAATATGATTTACGCCAGGTTTTAGTCCCTCCATCATTTCAAATCCAACAGCGGAATTTACATTCCCATTAAAGTTAATTAGTACTGTTTTAAATTCACCAATGAAACTACCTTTTTGAGTTTGATTGTATTTTGTATTTATTGAAAATTGATAGTTACTTCCTTTTTCTGAACCAAATTCAATAGAATTTTTTTTCATGCTAATTTGAGAAACAGCACCAATTCTAAAAAAAGTATTTGGCTGATAGATAAACTCAGAAAAATAGGATTGAAATTGAATTTCGTAATTGCGATTAACTGTATAATCTATTATCGATAATTTTAGCCCATCTTCAAATTTTAAGTTAATTGCAAAAAACTTTGTCATATTCCATCGTAATGCAAATTCATGGGACTGATTCTTTCTAGAATCAAAACCAGAAGCAAGAAGTGTCTTACTGTTGAGTACTTGAAAGTTATATTCCATGCCGAAAACCGATGAGTTTCTATTAAAAAACAGGGTGTTTCGAATACTGGAATTAGTGGATATCAAATTTGAATCTCGAATTTCCGCATTGAATGGATTAAAAAGTTCATTAAACTCAAGTGAATTTACCTTCTTCATTATTCGAATGCGCATTTGATCTGAGAATAAACCAAGCTTCTTTAATGCGCCTTCCTTTTTCTGTAAAACCTTTTCAGGGCGTAAAAAGACACTACCGTTTAGCTCATTACTGTACGTTCTCGAATACGTAGAACTTGGAATAAATACACGGATATAACTTGCTTGATCAATAAATTGAGCGATTTCAAACTCATTCAAATCCTCTATTCCATCTGCATCATAATCTATCCAAGTATAAATCCCTTGCCCATCATTCACCTTTAAATAAACAAAATCCTTACGCTGTTCTAATCCTGATCCAACTTCATAAAAACTTGAAATATTTACTACATTCTTAAGGAATTTCGCATTGTATTCTACTCGGCCAATCAATGTGTTTTCTGCTTTTTCGGTTATCAAAGTTGTATCTAAAATTCTTAAACTTCGAACGCCTGAAATCAAGGTTAATTCATTATTTTTTTTGTCCCTTAGGCGAAATTCGGCAGCTGTAGTTGTTGCCTTTGCTGCAAGCTCTAATTTATTAATTAACGGTTTCCAATCATATCTTTCTCTATAACTTATCTTAAATTTTGACCTACTCGAATCAGCGGTTGAGATAAAAAACTGATAATCGTAAAAT
>JBIKQS010000236.1:0-4283 GCA_044349575.1 Crocinitomicaceae bacterium | reverse complement strand
CTATAACCTGTATGATGAAGTTTTCACTTCTCCATGGGACAGTAGACTTCCTGAAAAATTAATTTTTGACGGTATTCCACAAGATGTTGCTTCGAAATTCTCTGATACATCGTGTTTAGGTATCACAAAAGCGCTTTCTGAATTTCTAGACGGTTTATGTGTAGGATCGGAATCTATCTCCAACGACTTGTCCGATATATTTGCAGCTGCAACCTGTCCAAAATTAAGCTATATTGCTGAAGAAAATCAAGGAAAGGAGTTATCTGCTTTTTTTGATAAAATCATTGATGAGTCGATTTTAGCGTAACAGAGAAATGAGGAGATTTAAAACATTATTCCTATCCCAAATATTGTTTTTAGTAGCGATATCTGTTGTTATTTCCTCGTGCAAAAAGAAAGATACTTCTGTTGGCATAGGTACTATCGATCAAAATGATATTTTGAATGGAATTACCGTAGATACGTTCGACTTAATAACGTATTCTGTTGAAGAAGATTCATTAATCACTGATAACGGGCCAAACGGTTTATTAGGTAGTTATAACGATCCTAAGTTTGGGACATTTAATGCTTCCATTTATACCCAATTGAGTATAGCTACTATTAATCCAAATTTTGGAAATCTTTCTTCTATCATCATGGACTCTGTTGTTCTTGCTTTAGAATATGCCGGCTATTATGGAGACCAAAGTATGCAAACGTTTGAAGTTTACGAACTTAACGAAGATTTAGACATCGACTCAACCTACTATTCATTTACAACTAAATCCTTTAAGTCAACCAACCTTGTACCCTTTGGAAAAGGATCAATAACACCAAGACCTACTGAAAAAACAATTGTTGGTGGAGATACTGTAGACGCTCAATTACGAATTCACTTAGATACCAATTTTGCCAAATCTTTAATTCAAGAGGCTGCAAGTGGGAGTACTACTTTTGCAAGTAATGAAAATTTTGTCAACTTTTTCAAAGGAATTCATATTAAAACAAATAATGGATCTCAAGCTCCGGGTATAGGCGCAGCATTGTACGTAAAATTAAACGATCCATCCTCCAAGATTACCATGTATTTTCGTCAAGACGGAATATTCAAAACATTTGATTTGTTGCTAAATGCAAGCTGTGCCGATTTTACGCATGTTGATATTAATTCTTCTGGTACGGTTGTAGAAAATGTGGTGCAAAATAATTCATTAGGGAAAACTGAATTTTATGCCCAGGCATTAAAACATCGCGCTATTGTAAAAATACCTGGTCTAAATAATCTACCACAAAAAACTATAATTCACAAAGCTGAATTGAGTTTGCCTATTCAATATCAGACAGGATATAGATACAAACCGGGTGTTGGTGTTTCTGTATCAACCAAGGTAAAGAGCACAGATAACTTCTTCACGAGTCTTTCTACATTGGGTGAATATAACGATTTGAAAAAAATGTTCTCTGTTGATGTTCGAGATTATGCACAATCGATTGTAGCTGGAGATTTGGAAAATACAGGATTGGTGATTTCTCCAAGATTCTTTATAAATTCGGCAGAGAGAATAGTTTTTAATGGTTTGAATACCACAAATAAAGTGAAACCTAAATTAATCCTTACCTATACAACTTATTAATTTATGTGCGGAATTGTAGCTTACATTGGAAAAAAAGAAGCTTTTCCAATTGTCCTGAAGGGACTAAAAAGACTTGAATATAGAGGATACGACAGCGCTGGAGTAGCTCTACTTTCAGATGGACAACTTTCGATTTACAAAAAAGCTGGAAAGGTTTCAAATTTGGAAGATCATGCCAAACAATTCAATGTTTCAGGTCATGCAGGGATTGGGCATACGCGCTGGGCTACACATGGTTTACCCAATGATATTAACGCGCATCCACATGTTTCAATGGATGGTTCTATTGCCTTAATTCATAATGGAATTATTGAAAATTATGACTCACTACGTAAAGAATTGATGAGTCAAGGATATATTTTCAAAAGTGAAACTGATACGGAAGTTTTGGTTCATCTCATTGACAATATTAGTAAAAAAGAAAACGTTTGGTTTGGCGAAGCTTTACGTATTGCTCTTCATTATGTTGTTGGAGCTTATGCCATTGTTGTTATTTCAAAAGATCATCCGAATAGATTAGTAGCCGCTCGTAAAAGTAGTCCGCTTGTAGTAGGAATAGGTACTGAGGGCGACTTTTATCTAGCTTCAGATGCAACACCTATTGTAGAATATACAAAACAAGTTGTTTATCTTGATGACGAGGAAATTGCCGTTATTGATCTAGAAGATGGATTGAAATTGTACAGTATTGGAGACCAACAGAAAACACCTTATATTCAGCAGTTAGAACTTGAATTAGAAGCCTTGGAAAAAGGCGGTTACGAGCATTTTATGCTGAAAGAAATTTACGAGCAACCAAGATCAATTCTTGATTGTTACAGAGGAAGATTGAATACAGATGAAGGTTGGGTTTCCTTACGTGGAATTCGGGAGTATGAGGATAAAATGATTCAGGCTAATCGTTTGATAATTGTAGCTTGTGGTACGTCTTGGCATGCTGGATTAGTAGGAGAATATCTTATCGAAGATTTGGCAAGAATAAATGTGGAGGTTGAATACGCAAGTGAATTTAGATACCGTAACCCCATCATACATGAAAATGATGTCGTTATTGCCATTTCTCAATCTGGTGAAACAGCCGACACACTTGCAGCACTCGAATTAGCTAAATCTAAAGGAGCAACTATTCTAGGTATTTGTAATGTAGTTGGATCTTCGATCTCTCGCGTTACAGATGCTGGTGCATATACCCATGCTGGTCCTGAAATAGGCGTTGCTTCTACGAAAGCATTTACAGCTCAAGTTACTATTCTTACGCTAATGGCATTGACTTTAGCTCATAAAAAAGGAACGATAACAAAATCAGCTTTACATGCCTTACTGGCTGAAATAGAGGCTATACCAAGTAAAGTAAAACGTGTTTTAGAAAGTAATGCACACATTGAAAAAATTGCTGCTCAATACAAGGATGTTTCTAATGCGCTTTACTTAGGTAGGGGTAGTTCTTTCCCTGTGGCATTGGAAGGTGCATTAAAATTGAAAGAGATTTCATACATTCATGCCGAAGGGTATCCTGCAGCAGAAATGAAGCACGGTCCAATTGCATTGATTGATGAGAATATGCCTGTTTTCGTGATTGCAACACAAGGCAACTCCTACGAAAAAGTTGTTTCCAATATTCAAGAAGTAAAGGCGCGAAAAGGCAAAATCATTGCAATTGTTACAGAAGGAGATGTTCATGTACGAGAAATTGCTGACGAAGTAATTGAAATTCCTGAAACAAATGAATTTCTTGTTCCACTATTGGCAACTATTCCACTTCAATTGTTGTCATACCACATTGCAGTTATGCGAGGGTGTAACGTTGATCAACCAAGAAATTTGGCTAAGAGCGTTACTGTAGAATAGTACTCTTATTTCTTTTGAATAAGATATTCAACGGCGTTTGCAGCATTTACAAATGAACCTGTAATACAAACCTGATTCATTTTTCCTTTCGCATACTTTTTTGATTTGCCAGGAATCTTAATCGTTTTTGAATAAGGCTCCGCAGTTTTCATCATTACAGAAGCAACTTCTTCAGCCGATAATTCAGGGAAATAACTGCGAATTAATGCCGCTACTCCTGCCGTTGCCGGACATGCCATACTTGTTCCTGAAGCATCTTCGTATTTAGCATCTGGCACTGTAGAATAAATATCTACGCCCGGTGCAAAAACATCGACAGTTTTAGCTCCATAATTCGAAAAATCAGCCAATAATTTAGAACCCGATTTTGAACTGCTAGCTCCAATTTCCAACCAGTTCTTTGCTATTGAAGCGTCAGATAATATTCTCGTTGGATAAGAATCTTCTATATCTTTATCTTTGGCATCATTGCCGGCAGCGTGAACCAACAATACATCCTTACTTGCCGCATAGCGAATCGCTTCGTCTACAACTTCTTTATTTGGTGTATAATATTTACCAAATGACATGTTGATTACCTTCGCTCCATTGTCAGCCGCATAGCGAATTGCATTTGCAATATCTTTATCTCTTTCATCACCATTGGGCACAGCACGTAAAACCATAATCTTTGCATTTGAAGCAATGCCATCTATACCGATTCCATTTCCCCGCTTAGCCGCAATAATTCCAGAAACATGAGTTCCGTGCATCGCATCAGGGCCTTCATAGCGATTACAACCATAAAAACGTTCACTCATATCGTAGGGATTGTCACCA
>JBIKQS010000030.1:0-13683 GCA_044349575.1 Crocinitomicaceae bacterium | reverse complement strand
TATTTAATCAAAAGTAACTGCTTACTCAAATTTTTTAAGAAGTGAAACATATTATAACGCTATTTTCAGCATTTTTTTTAATTGGGTGCGGTAGGCTATTCGGACAAGTTGATCACTGGGAAACGATTGTATATGACACTTCTACGTGGCGTTATATTGTACCAGCCGCATCCACTTCAATGAACTGGATACAACCTAGTTTTGATGCTTCTACATGGAACTCAGGTAATGGTGGATTTGGATTCGCAGATGGGGACGATGCGACCATCATTCCAACCTCATCTATTTCTGTATTTGTACGAAAAGAATTTTCAATTACAAATCTTTCTTCCATTAAGAAAGTTATTCTAAACATGGATTATGATGATGCTTTTGTGGCATATGTAAATGGTGTGGAAGTGGCTCGAAATGGTCTTACTTCAACTGGCCAGCCCACTTATAATCAACTTGCTGAGATTTCACATGAAGCAAATTTATATCAAAACCAATATCCAGATCAATTTTATTTTGATATTTTAGATTTTCCTGCGACACTCGTGCAAGGTGTCAATACAATTTGTGTAGAAGTTCACAATCAAACTGCAAACTCTTCTGATTTAACGTGCCGACCATTTTTATCATTTGGTGTTGATACTCCAACATTTACTTATTATCAAACGCCAACATGGTTCAACCCTCCAATAACTTTTTATAATTCAACCTTGCCAATTGTAGTTTTGAATACAAACAATGTTGAAATTCCAGATGAACCAAAAATTCATGCTACCATGGGTATTATATTTAATGGCGACGGGAATGTTAATACAATTTCTGATCCCTTTAATGAATTTTATGGAGAAATTGGCATTGAGAGGAGAGGTTCGTCTTCCAATGGTTTTCCCATGAAATCCTACGGTTTAGAAACTAGAGGACCAGATTCCTCTAATTACAACGTTTCCATTTTTAACTTCCCTAGCGATAATGACTGGATTTTGTACGCGCCATACACAGATAAAAGTTTAATTCGAAATGTTTTGACTTACCACATCGGAAATGAGATGGGAAATTATTCTCCGCGAACAAAGTTGTGCGAGGTTATTTTAAATGATGAATACATTGGCGTTTATGTTTTCATGGAGCGAATTAAAATCAATCCTGGAAGGGTTAATATAAATCCGGTTTTACCGCAAGATACCTTAGAAAATGAATTAACAGGTGGGTATATTGTTAAAGTCGATAAAACTACTGCCGGAGGTATAATCGCTTGGACCTCTCCATATTTAGCGAACTCTCCAAGCAACAGTTCTATAAATTATCAATTACACGATCCAGAAATAACGGAATTACATCCATTACAGCTAAACTACATACAAAATTATGTAACTGCCTGGGAGGACACATTAGCAGGGAACAATTTCATGGATCCAGTTAACGGCTTTAGAAAATTTATTGATGTTGAATCATTTATTGATTTCATGCTTGTAAATGAAATATCCAAAAATGTAGATGGTTATCGGATTTCAACTTTTTTACATAAACAGCGGTTTAGTGAAGGTGGTAAATTGGTGGCAGGCCCCTTATGGGATTTTAATTTAGGCTGGGGGAATGCGAATTACTGCTATGGAGGAGATACAACAGGTTGGGAGATAAATTTCAATAACTATTGTGCTGGCGGATTAGACAATCCATTTTGGTGGAAAAGAATGTTAGAGGATTCCGTTTACGCCAATGAAGTAAATTGCCGTTGGTTTAGCTTAAGAACTGGGGTTTTAAGCACTGAATACCTCATAAATTATATTGATAGTTTAGCCGAGATACTAGAGGTGCCTGCTTCACGAAATTATAACAAATGGCCTATTTTGGGAACCTATGTCTGGCCGAATAACTTTATAGGGCTTACTTACCAAGAAGAAATTGATTATATGAAATCATGGATTCTCGGCCGACTTACATGGATGGATAACAACATGTTTGGAACCTGCCCGAATGCTGGCATTGAAAATAGTACTGAAAACAATATTAAAATCTACCCAAATCCTACCTCAAATACACTAAAATTAGCTGGATTGGTTGGAGATGACCAAGTGATAATCACAGATGTTTTTGGTAAAATAATTTATGCAGTTAACGTAAATTCTCAATCTATTATTGACCTATCTGATTTTCAGAATGGACTTTATTTGGTAGAATTACTCAAAAATAAAAAAACAATAAAAATTATATTAAATAAGTAAATTATGCGACAAACTTTTATACTTCTCTCTTTAATTATTCTTATATCCTCTTGCAAAAAGATTGAAGGGCCTGGTGGCACTTCCTCCATTCGTGGTAAATTAAGCGGACAAGATTATTCTTTTGGTGATAAGGAAATTACAACAATATCATTTACTACAGGAGCTACGGTTGAACATGGTGATTACTGGCTGTTAAATTCTACAGATAGTTCTAAACTATACTATATTTATTATACAAACCCCACTTGGATTTCCTCGGCTGACCCTCAATTACAGGGGAGAATAGGAGTTCCAGTTTCTTTCAATTATAGCGATTCCAATCTTGAAATCGCTCAACGCACCTTAGATTCATTGCAACAATTGAGTGGGTTACCATTTAGTTTATCCTTAACACAAGACATTCTCACTATTACATCAAATGCTACTGGAGAGGTTGTAGATGCGGATGATTATTCTACCCCGTTTACCGTAGATGTTTCAAATCAAGGAAGCCCAGGAGTTGTAGGCAATTCATTCGGTCGTGGAGGTGAACGTGTATATATTATATATGGTCAAAATGAATATTCTTCAAATTCATTGAGAACAGATGAAAATGGTTTGTTTTCTTTTGAGGGTCTGCAAAAAGGAAACTATACAATTTATGCCTTGTCTGAAGACACGTTACAAAATGGGAAATTTAACAGAGTGTCTAAAAGCATTCAAATAACTGATAAAAAACAAATTATAGATGCAGGTGATTTACATGTGTACTATTAAACGTTCCTTACTTTTTGCTTTCGGATTATTGGTCTTTACTAACCATGTAAATGCCCAATTTTCAACATGGTTAGGTGTAAGTGCAAATAAATCTCTGGGTAAACATCTAGATTTAGAAGGAGCTTATGAATATCGATTTAAAAACACAAACGAATTTGATAAATCTAACATAGAATTCAAATTTACCCAAAATTGGACGAAAGGAATTGAAACTTTTGTAAGGTATAGAAATTCTGTTGAGAACAATCGATACAGCGGATTGAACTTAAGAACTTATGCCTATAACAATCGACTTAGCTTTGGTTTAGATATTTCATTTTTAAGATTAGCAGATATTTCTAAACGTACTAAGCTTAATTGGACGATTACTCAACAATTTGATAATAACCAATTCAGAAGAAATAGTAGTTTACTAAGAAATAGGTTGAGCTTAAAGCACGATATTAAAGATTTTTTTCTATCCCCATTTGTATCTTTTGAACACTTTTATCGATGGAATCGTGATATTATATACATGGAAGATGAGATTCTTGTTGTAGGCGGCACAAGTGCTTTGCGATATTTTTTAGGTTCCGATATAGAAATCAATAAATCCCAAAAACTTGTTATATCTCTTGGAATGAGAGAGTCTTTTCTTAAAAATTCTTCCTTTATTTTAAGAGTCAATTATAAAATGAGTTTTTAATAAAATTTTTACATTCAGAAAATTTCTTAACTAAAAAAAGTGGTCAATATCTTGACCACTTTTCATTTTTATCAAGGTGTTTTTAATGCTTGACCCAACACTTTATTGATTCATTAAATTTGATTAAATACGTTCCTCTTTCTAATGATGAAAGATTAAGCGATCTCTCATTCTCAGAAATGATAGCTGAAACAATTACTTTTCCATTAATATCCATTACGTCTGCCTGTCCATTAATCATACCCGTTATTGTTAAAAAGTCTACACCTGGATTAGGATAAATAGTCCAGTTTATCTCATCAATCTGATTATTTATACCAACAGTTGAACTTAGTACCGTAACGGTATCTGAATATGTACAACCATTCGCATCACTTATAATAAATACATAATCACCACTATCTAGTCCTGCAATATCCTCCGTAGTTGCTCCATTGCCCCAAGAGAATGAATATGGGGCTGTAGCACCACTAACACTTAGGTCTACTGAACCATCATTTCCAATTAACTCATCTGTTACTAATACTGATACAGAAAATGCTGATGGCTCATTAACTACGGTACTAACTGAATCTATACAACCAAAAGCATCAGTTACGATACATTCATAGGTTCCACCAGACAAACCTGCAAGTGTTGCAGAACTAGAAGTTGAGTTTGTCCAATCATATACATATGGCGTTGAACCTCCTGTTGCAGATATGGTCACAGAACCTGCGTTTGTTCCGTTACATAATAAATTGTTACTGGATATATTAGCGCTAAAATTAGTTAGTAAAACATTGGTGCTTAAAGTATCAGAACACCCTAAGGAATCTGTAATAATACAAACATAATTTCCGATTGTTGCACTTTGGAAGGTAGGTTCCGTTACGGATGAATTTAACCAATCAAAAGTATATGGTCCAACTCCATTTTGAGCATTGGCTACTATATCAGTGGTAGCAGTAGGAGAACAAACCACTACATCAGCAGTTGTTATTGCTTGAATTTGCGACAACTCGGTCAAGGTATCAAAAACAACTACGACGCATCCAGTAGCATCAGTTACCGTACATGAATAGGTTCCGGCTGATAAGTTAGTAGCGGTATCAGCAGCAGCAACATTATTCGACCATAAATACGTGTAAGGTTCTACCCCATTTGCCGCAGTTAAAATAATTTGTCCACTACTTGTATTTGCACAATTCACATCATTTGAAGATGAAGAAACACTTAAATTTGATAAGCTTGGAACAATAATGTTTTCAGTAACTGAACAGGCATTTATATCTGTTAAACTGATACTGTAAGCACCACTAGAAAGACCAGTTAAATCCTCTGTACTTTGGCCATTAGTCCATAAAATAGACAATGTACCTGTACCACCTGATAGGGTATTATCAATGGCACCGTCCGAGGAACCACAGGATGCTGCTGTTACAGTTTCAACTATTTGCATTGGTACACATGTCTGAAAAATAGGATTAATTACATAGGATATTAAAAAATTAAATTGTTCCACTGTTGCCCAAGTTGCGGCACCTGCAGGGCTTTGATCCCACTTAAGAAACGCTCTATTTGGCGTATGATAACTTGATGAGGTCGCTAATCGTATATTTCCAGCATTTTCAATTACACCAAAAAAGTAAGTCCCAGCAGTCAAAGAAAGTGTTCCACCTTGAATCGGTAATTTTAATACTACTCCAGAAGTATTGTCTGCAACCGTTGTTGTGTATGTTGTCGTGCTTGCAATAGGTGTTCCAGTGGGAACTCCATTAGAGGTAGCATAAATATCAACTCTAACCGGTTGACCTGAAGGAGTTCCTGCATTTAAAACAAACTGCACTGAATCTAAATAATCATTAGCAGGCAAAGTATATGTTTGACCTAAAATTCCATTATCATAAACACCGGTAGTTGCATTATTTCCTATACCAAGAGAACCGGTTATACCATATGTTCTGGACATAGATTGTTTTGTTCTAGAAAATCCGGTAGTTGCTGAATTATTCTGCGGAATCTGATCAGTAGCTGCAGCAAATACATAATTGATGGTATAATTATCGTAAGATGTCACCAAATAATTAGGTATAGTAAATGTTCCTGTTTGACCTGCCGTCAAGTCTTGTGCTGCTGAAGTTGCTGTATAAACAACAGTACCTTGACCATCAATTAAGGTAGCTGTCATTACAACACCTTGTATTGTTGACGTTCCAATATTTTTACCATTGGCTGAAAATTGTAAATCATTTCCATTTAAAGACTGTCTTGAGTGAATTCTGGTATATTCACCTCCTGGGTTCAAATTACTTACATAAACGATGTCATTTACTGGATCACTTCCAAATTTAGGTCGGATCATAAAAGCATAACTAACACCATATAATTCCATCGGATTCCATGCTCCTGTGCCAACTCTAACTAGATTTCTGCCATTCGTAAATAAACTTGCATCACAACCCAAAGGAAAAGAAGTTGTCCCTGTTTTTGTAATTGCAACAAGATACTCACCCGCGGTAACAGCTATTGGAGCAGGAAATACATGATTTTTCCAACCAGCACCATTGTTTGTAATACTGGCAGAGGTATAGAGAGGAGTAGCACCCACAACACCATTAGTTACTGAAAATACTTGAACGGTATAAGCCTGTGTTGTTGACGTAGAAGCAATATAAAACTGTGCCCCAGTCATTTGGTCAGCACCTAATACGCTGTATTGAACCCCTTGTGAATATCCACTCGTTGTAGACCAGTTAAATGCGGTAGTATAAACATTGTTATCACGAGCCATGTAATTATAATCTAAAATTAGATCCTGCTGAGCTAAATTATTAGTAACAACTTGATCTATCTCATTCTGTGTTTTGATGTATTTAATTTGATAGGACTTAGAAGCAGTTAATGAAGGCGCCCACACTCCTGAAACAACAACTTGTTGACCTCCAATCCCTAAGTTTATCGGGGTAGATGAAAAAGTTGTAATGGGAGTTGTTGTATTAGGTAATTCATAAATTTCAGCTGTCAAAACCACGTTTGTTAGTGAATTTGCACTCAAATTTTTTATGGTACCACCTAAAGTTATTCCATTGGGAGCTTGTGAAATTGGAATACGTGTATATCTGTTTGTCAAATAGTTAATTTCAGAATCATTATTTGAAGGAAGAGGACTAAAAGTGAAATTCCAAGTAAATCCATTTGCATCCCATACATCATCCCATTCGAAATAATAAGTGTTACCGGCAAGCAATATCACATTGTCAATACGTGATGCATAAGCATCTGTCCCTGTTGAAATACATCCAGCGAAATCATCATTATTCGCAACCGGTGTTAGTGCAGCACAATTACCCGACCATATCCACAACCTTGTATCAGCACCTCCGCTACATGAATTAATATTCATAATGCCTGAATTTGAAGGTGTAAAACTATACCATCCTGCTGCTGTAGCATCCAGTTGAGAAGGAACTCCGGTTAATGCAGATGCTGTAAATGTTCCTGGAGTAACAGGTAAGGCAGTACCACAAGTCCCTCCTTGAGCGAGAGTTTTTGAATAATTAAAGAGAGAAAATGCTGCCAATAAAAAAAGTACTTTTCTTTTCATATAAATTGAATTTAAGGGATAAAAATAACAATTAACAATTACTTAACAATAAAAGTTGCATTTATTACTTGAATTTAAGAAACAAAGAAACAGATATCTTAAATTTCTATAAAATTTACGGGTAAAAGTTAAACACGTAAATTAAAGCAATTAACAACCATTTTAACGACCATCCCCATCCAAAAGATTACCTAAACCACCCAAAATACCACTTCCCTCCTCTTTTCTCTGTGTCGTACCATAGGTTAAAATTCTCGATGCTAAACGTGAAATTGGTAACGTCTGTAACCAAACTTCTCCGGGACCTTTTAAAGTTGCAAAGAAGACACCCTCTCCACCAAAAAGTGTATTTTTAATACCTCCAACAAACTGAATATCATAATCTACATCTTGCGTATAAGCAACGATACAACCTGTGTCAACACGTAAAACCTCACCTGGATTTAATTTTCTACTCATTACATGTCCACCTGCATGACAAAAAGCCATTCCGTCACCTTCCAATTTTTGCATAATAAATCCTTCCCCACCAAATAATCCTGTGCCTAACTTACGTTGAAATTCAATTCCTACAGCTACACCTTTTGCTGCGCACAAAAACGAATCTTTTTGACAAATAATTTTGCCATTATACTGTTGTAAATCTATTGGAATAATTTTTCCCGGGTATGGAGAAGCAAAGGCTACACGTGCTTTACCAGTTCCTGTATGTGTATAAGCGGTCATAAATAAACTCTCGCCTGTCAATAATCGTTTTCCAGCACTCCACAATTTACCCATAAACCCTTGCTGCTGTTGGGAACCATCCCCGAAAATAGTTTCCATTTGTATACCATCATCCATATACATGAATGCCCCAGCTTCGGCAATGGCTGTTTCTTGTGGATCTAATTCAATTTCAACGAGTTGCATTTCCTCGCCTTTGATAAAATAGTCAATTTCGTGATTTGTTCTCATAGTACATAAATTAATGGTGCAAATTTAAAAAAGTCAACATGTTTCAACATATTATTCTTTGAAATAGGGAAGTATAGACTGTGTGCCGTTTTTCAATATGACACGAAGAAAAAATAAACCTCTTTCATTGGTCAATAAGGTAAAGATATCGCCATTTGTTTCAATCTCGTGATTTCTGCCAGCTACATCAAAAATAGAAATTTCAGCAACTTCACTTTGAACTGTTTTTATCGTAAATGTCCCGTTTCCTGGATTTGGAAATAGCGTTGTTAATTCTGACATTTCCTCTATATCCAACGTATTTATTGTAATGCATTCGGAAGTATCTGAACAACCATTGGCAAGGGTAACAATTACCGCATATTCACCATTAATTGGTGGTGTGTATTCAACGGAAGTCGCTCCCGGAATTAGAGTTAAAGACGGACACAACAACCACTGATACAATGCATTAGGTTGCAAAGAAGTAATTTTACCATTTATAAATTCTAACCCCGTAAATGGAGATTGAAGTACAGTAATTGTTTGAGTTGTCGTATCACAGCCTTGATTATTACAAGCAATTAGGGTTATAACATATTGACCCGGAGAATTGAAACAAAGCGGCTGAGGAGTCTCAAGATTGGAAGTATTCCCATTTCCGAAATCCCAATTATAGGTTGTTGCATTTAAGCTGCAATTTGAAAAGGTAAAGCAGTAGTTTTGACATAGTTGATTGTCATTTACGGTAAAATCTGCATCAGGAACAGGGGGGATATTTGTTGTTATTTTTAGGTTATTCAATGCTAATGAAGGGTCTGATCCTGCGCCATCATTGCTGTTCCTCCATTCAAATCCAATCCTGAGTGTTGAAATATTTTGACATGAAACCGGTAGAGGTATTGTTAAATGAGTCCATAATCCTTGACCACTTGAACATGTTGCCGAAGGCGCTATTGTTTGTAGATTTGTCCAAGTTGTACCTCCATTTGTACTGTAAACTATTGAACCATAATCATCTCCCGCTTGACCAATACCGATATAATCAAATTCAATACTTAAATTTTGACTATTTACCGTACTAATATTAGTGGCAATAAATGCTCGTTTATTCGTTGTTGCATCAAAAAATCCCAAACCACCATCACCTGCATTGTAAGTAGCACCTGTTCCCAAGCACCACTGACCTTGACAACCAACATGCAAGGTTTTATTTCCATTTCCAGCCACACCACAGCCACCCGCTGCAACACCACCTTCGGCATCAGAAATTACCCAACTATTTGCGTCTATTCCATTTTGACCAGTTGAAGAATTTAAGGTCCATTCTGCTGGATTTTCAAAATCATTTTGCCAAATTGCTGTTTGAGAATTAGCATTTATACTAATCAAAAACAGGAACACGAGAACGAAGTAAAATTTTTTCATGAATTTTTCTTGTGAAGATACAAAAAAGGTTGATTACTTTTAACGCAAAGAATAATTTAATATACAATGAATAATGACAAAATATTTGCTAATTAGTTTCCTTTTTACACTACCTGTGATACTAAGTCAAGAAGCAGTTGGCACATGGCATGGATTGCTTGATGTTGGTCAAAAACTTCGCTTAGACATACACATTTCGAAATCAGGTGACACTTACAACGGTAAACTAGATAGCCCGGACCAAGGAGCGAAAGACATTCCAGCAACGAAAGTGGAATTTACCAACAACACACTTGTTTTTGAAGTTAAAAACTTGGGAGTTAGTTATTCAGGGAACTTGAAATCAGATAGTATTGATGGGATCTTCAAACAAGGAGGTTTCAGCACCAAATTGCTTTTAACTCGTTCTATTGTAGAACTAAAAGCGGCGAACAGACCTCAAAATCCCTTAGGTCCATTTGATTATTTAGAAGAGGAAGTTTCATTTAAAAATAAGGTCGAAAAATTCAATTTATCTGGTTCATTAACCTATCCCAAGGGTGAAGGTCCATTTCCTGCTGTGATTTTAGTAAGTGGTAGCGGCGCTCAGGACAGAAATGAAGAGATTTTCGAACATAAGCCTTTTTGGGTAATTGCCGATTATTTAACTAATCAAGGGTTTGCGGTTTTGCGATATGATGATCGTGGAACGGCTAAATCAGAAGGTAATTTTGAAACGGCAACATCTGTTGAGTTAGCTAATGACGCTGAAGGCGCGTTAGATTATTTAAAAGCCAACCCAAAAATCAATGCTGCTAAAATTTGTATCGCTGGTCATAGCGAAGGAGCGATGCTTGCGGTAATCTTGGCGGCACGCAGAAAAGATATTCATTCAATTGCACTTTTGGCCGGACCTGGAATTCAAGGTAGCGAGTTACTTTTATTACAACAATATTTAATCAATAAAGCTAATGGGATTCCTGAAAAATCGAATAAAGCCATGCAACGATTTAATCGGAAGATTTATAAAATAGTTGTGAATCAATCTAATATAACAGATTCGAAACCCATTATTGAGAAAGAAATCCGAAAAGCCTTAAAAAATACAAAGTATGAAGAATTGCCAGGATATAGCTCAAAAGAACAATTAATTCAAGAGTCTCTTTCGAATGTATGTAATCCTTGGATGTTTTATTTTATCAAATATGATCCACAAAAAGATTTAGAAAAAGTAAATTGTCATGTATTGGCGCTGAATGGTAGCAAAGATTTACAAGTTCCGCCCAAGGAAAATCTAGGAGCTATGCAAAAGTATATTCCAATATCTGATAAAGCGCGAGTTTTTCGAGAATTGCCAAATCTTAATCACCTGTTTCAGGAATGTGAAAGCGGAAATCCTCAAGAATACCAAACCATTGAGCAAACCATTCAGCCTGAAGTTCTAAAAATACTTGGCGATTGGCTTAAATCCATTCAATCCAACTAAAATGGGGAAAGCATTAGCATTGGACTTTGGGTTGAAACGGACTGGCATGGCTTTAACAGACGATGAGCGAATCTTTGCTTTTGGACATAGTACCGTTGAAAGTAAAGATCTTATTTTTACCTTAAAAAGCTTAATACCAAAAGAAAAAATTTCTACAATTGTTCTTGGTAAACCAAAAAGACTTGACAATAGTTTATTTGAAATAAATCAAAATATTGATCAATTAATTGAAGTATTGAAAAAGGAATTTCCGACATGTGAAATTATCCAAATTGATGAGCGGTTTACATCAAAAATGGCATCCCAAATTATCTCACAATCAGGAAAAAACAAAAAGGAACGTCAAAATAAAAGTCTAGTCGATAAAATCAGTGCCACAATTATTTTGCAATCATATCTGGAACAAAATCAATAACCTCATTTGTGCTTTAGACGATTACTTATTCGAATTAGATTTTACTTATTTTCTTTCTTTTAATACTTCCATCATTCATTTTTAGCTGAATGAAATAAGTTCCTGCACTAACATTATCTCCAAATTCAAGTTGCATATTCTTACTTACAATTGGCTGTTTCATAAAAACTTTTCCTGTGATATCGCAAAGAATTAGTTCATTAGCATCTAAATCATTCAATCTAATTTCAACATTATTTGAAAAAGGATTTGGAAAGACCTCAATATCTTTAATTACAGACCATTCAACCCCTACATTTCCAATGCAAAATTGAAAACTGGTTTGATCACCAAAATTGGCTTCAGCCTCTGTAATTTGACCTAAGGTATCTCCTTGAAATACTACTGATACACTTCCGTCTTGTCCACAAAAAAATCCACCCAAAAGACCATCTCCATAGCTATCCATTATAAAATAGGTGTAACAACCGTCATTTAAACACCAAGGATCTGTTGACACAGGCCCAGGTTGATCATCAGGATATCCAGTACCAGAGTAGATCGCCGTTGAAGTCTCGTCTTGCAATTCCCACGTAGTTTCAGTACCATAACAATCTAATGCTAGGTTCATCTGAACAGATTGACCTCCAATTACTACATTAAATGAAGAACTAACCGAATTATTGTTGTTGTTTTCATCAATTAAACCAGCATTAGGATTGGCAACTGAAGCCGCAAAAGTATGAGCGCCGGCTGTTAAGGTTGCTGTCGGAAGAACAACTGAAGTAGATTGCCACTGCGCTAAATTTCCGGTCCAATTATACGTTTGATTTTGTACACCATCAAAACCGTAATTAATTTCTACTGTAGTTAATGCTTCAGAACCATTATTTTGTACTGTCACTTGTGGAGTTACCTGAGCCCCACAAAATGTACCTGAAACACCTTGCGGATTAGTCATTCCCGGATCAACAGCAATTGGAGTAGCATTGGTTGGATCATATCCATCTATAAATTCTACACCAGAGTTAGTCGGGTCTAACCAAAACTTTAATTGATTGGAATTGGTTGAACCTGAAGGTTCCCACGAACTATGTAATTGACCATAATAATCAGGTGAACTAAGATTGCTACATGATGCCCCTCCCCCCCATAATTGTCCAATGATACGACGATTTTGATCAAACAAAGGTGAGCCAGATGAACCTCCTTCAGTAGTTGTGTTTCTATCCCATTCAACTGTCCAAGTTGAATTTGCTTCTGTTGAACCCATTCCTTGACTCGATACAGCAGGGGCATCGTCAAAAGAAATTTTCTTAATGTCACCAGAAGGATGATGGATCGAAACCGTAGTTGATGGTGCTGCATCAGAATTATTCCACCCAGAAAAATAAGGATTGTAGCTTAAAGGAACTGTATTACCTTGTAAGCCACCTGTAATTTCAACTAAACAAAAATCAGATGGAGTTCTTCTGGATCTCAAGACAGAACCACTCAAGGATTGAAATGATGGAGATGCGGCTGGATTATTACAGTCTGTAGCTTGCCAATTGAATCGAAAAATCCAGTTGGTTGGATCTGAATAGCAGTGATTTGCTGTTAACACATATGGTTTGCCATCATTCAACGTATTATTAATTAATGCTCCCGAACAAAAACCATTACTTCCTGAGACAAGCATAACAGCACTGTTTCGTTGCTGCTGCCATGATAAGCCATCAGCACAGTTTACATTCATATTACAAGCGCCTGAACCACCAAAAGCTTTTTCTTGAAATTCAGATGCAGTACGATAACCATGTGTTACAGTACCTATTTCAATTTTACCTTCAGGATTTCCTTGTTTTACATAATACTCAACAATCACCGTGTTTCCCGGAACCAACTCAGTACCAAGCTGTCCGCTATAAATATGCTCTTGCATGAATTTCCCCAAAATAAAATCTCTTTTTTCATTGAATACATACAATTCATTTCCTTGCGGAATCTCGGTATTTTTAAATGTCAAATTGATCGATAATGCTTGTTCACATGACAACTTTAAAAACCAAATGCGATCACCGTTTTCAAGGTCAAACCATGAACCTGAATTAGATAAATTCAACGTAGAAAAATTATTATACCCAAAACGCCAAGGCGCTGTGCCTGTATTATCAACTGAAGCATCTTCAGCTCTAAGCAGAGCCAAATCTGGTGTAGAAAATGTGCGTTGATCTATAT
>JBIKQS010000235.1:0-4305 GCA_044349575.1 Crocinitomicaceae bacterium | reverse complement strand
GGAATGATGAATTTGAAGGGACATCATTGTCATCAGATTGGACATACGATATTGGTACTGGAAATGGTGGGTGGGGAAATAATGAACTTCAATATTACACCAATGATAATGTGCAAGTTTCAAATGGTTTACTTCAAATAACAGCAAAATCAGAAACTTTCAATGCCCAAGATTATACTTCAACACGCATTAAAACACAAGGATTAAAATCATGGAAATATGGACGAGTAGATGTCAGAGCAGCCCTACCTTATGGAAAAGGAATTTGGCCAGCCATATGGATGTTAGGTGATAATATTACCTCTGTTTCTTGGCCAGCCTGTGGAGAAATTGACATTATGGAGATGATTGGTGGTGATGGAGCAAACGACCGGACAGTTCACGGAACAGCGCATTGGAGTAATAACGGCTCACATGCACAATTTGGAAATAGCACTAGTTTAAGTTCCGGAAAACTGGCGGATGAATTTCACGTTTACTCTATAGTTTGGAATCAAAATTCAATTACGTGGATGATGGATAATGTGGTATATAATACATTGGACATAACACCTGCAGAGCTAAGTGAGTTTCATGAAAATTTCTTTTTAATTATGAATATAGCTGTTGGAGGAAACTGGCCTGGTAATCCTGATGCAACAACTATATTCCCTCAAACCATGTATGTCGATTATGTCCGCGTTTTTCAATAATTTTGGGGAAAATAAAGAAATTTCACCCTTTGAAGACATGACATACAAAATTGAATTTGACAAATTTTTCTCATACTCCTTCTCACTTGACTGTCTAATCTTTGGATTTCATAATGGACAAATCAATCTATTATTGATAAAAAGAAATATGGAACCATTTATTGGGGAATGGGCAATTCCCGGAGATTTGGTTTATCCGGATGAAGATTTAGATGATGCAGGCAAACGAATTCTGCATGATTTAACGAATCTTGATGGTATTACTTTACATCAATCTCAAACATTTGGAAAACCAAAAAGACATCCTCAGGGAAGAGTTATTACTTGCGCCTATTTCGCATTAACCAAAATGGATGAGGTAAATGCAGTTGCTTCATCTTGGGCAAATGACGTGAAATGGATGCCCGTTCATGAAATAGCCGAATTAGCTTTCGACCATAATCAAATTTTACAATCAACGTTTGATAATTTGAAGAACAAACTCAAAAATGAGCCCCTTTGTTTTGATTTGTTACCAGAGAAATTTACACTTCACGAGTTACAGCAATTATATGAATATGCCTTTGATTCTGAATTGAATAAGGCAAACTTTAGAAAAAAAATTAAGCATATGCCGTTGATTTCACACGATGAGAAACAGATCAATGTCAAACATCGTCCTGCTAAACTTTTTTCATTTGACTTTTCCCGATATAATGATCTATTAAAAAAAGGAGAATATTCATTTAAAATGTAAAAATAATTTTTTGATTTTTGTACTTATTGTAAAAAATACTATATTTACGAAAAATTAATTTACTATGAAAAAATTCTACTTTTTATCTGCAATGGTTTTCATGGCAATGAATATTGTTGCGCAAATTGAAGGTACTTGGCGTTTAGCCCCAGCGGCTGGATCGCTTGGAGTTGGGCCGAATCAAGGAGATGTTTCTTGGTGGGCAAATTCGGCAGGTGATGTTTCAGTAAGATCATGTTTGTTTGATGACTCAATCAAATTTGATGCGAATGGAACTATGACTCACTACATGGATGGAAGTACGTGGGTTGAAGGATGGCAAGGTTCTCCTGATGGTTGTAATACACCAGTTGCACCTCACGATGGCACAACTAATGCGCCTTATACTTATACGTTCAATTCAACAAACGGAGAATTAACAGTTAATGGAATTGGTGCACATTTAGGATTAGCAAAAGTGATTAATGGTGCGGAAATTAACAATTCTGCAAATGCGGCATCAAGCATAACTTATCTTACAACTTTCTCCAACAACAACAATACGATGACCGTTGATATTAGTGTTGGTAATAGCTGGTGGAGATACGTTTATCAAAAAACAGCAACAGTAACAATTCCAGATCCTAACATTACTTTCCGAGTAAACATGAGTAATTACACAGGCACTATTGGGACAGGTGTTTATGTAAACGGATCATTCAATGGATGGTGTGGTAGCTGCAACCCATTAACGGATATGGGCAACGGTCTATGGCAAGCAACTCTTCCTATTCCAGCAGGGAATATTGAGTACAAATTTACGATTGACGGTTGGAATGCTCAAGAAAATTTTACCCCAAATGACGCATGTATTGATCCTAATACAGGAGACAATTTCTACAACAGATATTACCAAATTTCAGGAGATGCAGTTTTACCTGCTGTTTGTTTCAATAGTTGTGATCCTTGCCCAAGTAATGCAACTCAACTTATTGGTACATGGAAATTGAAGGCTAATGCTGGTTCTCTTTCTGTTGGACCTGCTTTAGGAGACGGTTCATGGTGGGCAAATGGAGCTGGTGATGTTACTACAAGAGCTTGTTTATTCGATGATTCCGTTAAATTTGATGCGAATGGTACGATGACACATTACATGGATGGTAGTACTTGGCTAGAGGCATGGCAAGGTACTGATCCAGCAGCATGTGGAACTCCTGTTGCTCCTCATAACGGTGCAGGTCCATACACGTTTACATACAGTGCGGGTGAATTAACAATTAATGGAACTGGTGGTCATATCGGATTAGCTAAGGTTTATAATGGTGGAGAATTGGCTTCACCTGCTAATGCACCAGCATCTGTAACATACCAAATTTCTTTTGCAAATAATGACAATACGATGATTGCTGATATAAATTTTGGTTCAGGATGGTGGAGATTTATTTACGAGAAAACACAACAAGTTGTTGTAGCAGATCCAAATATCACATTCAAGGTAGACATGGCAGAATACGCTGGAACAATTACAACAGGCGTATTCATAAATGGAAGCTTTAATAATTGGTGTGGTAACTGTAATCCAATGACAAATACATCTGGTTCAATTTGGGAAGTTACTCTTCCATTGACTGCAGGACCTATTCAATATAAATTTACTATTGATGGATGGGATGACCAAGAATTCTTTATTGGTGGAGAGTCTTGTGTAGATACTATTGCTGATGGATTCTTCAACCGTTACTACGTAGTTTCTGCTAATGCGACATTACCAGCAGTATGCTTTGAAAGTTGTGATGTTTGTCCTTCAAGTTCTCTAGTTGAAAATTCTATGAATGTTAGCCTTATGCCAAATCCGGCCAATGACTACATTCAAATTGAATCAACTATGTCAATTTCAAGTATTGAAGTGTATAGCCTAGCAGGTAATAAAGTAAAAACTTTTAATTCTAATGGGTTTAACTCGAAAATTAATGTAAGTGAATTAGCAAGTGGTTCTTACTTACTAAAAGTTAATTCAAATGACAATTATAAAGTATTCAATATCGTAATAGAGTAAACAGTTAATAATAGGTAGGAAAAGGAAGAGAAATCTTCCTTTTCTTATTTTAGTTCGTTTTATATTTGTTTATGCGTAAATCACTATTTATTTGTATTATCCTTTTTGGTAATTTTTTGACATTGTTCAGTCAAAATGACGTTATAATCTGGAAAAAAGCACAAAAACTTACTTCCCAACTTTCGACTAAAGAAAAAATAGCCCAAACATGTCAAGTTACCTTAGATGCATTGTTAAAAACAGATGAAAAAGGAGCAATTGTTTTACCTATTGAAATTGATGAAAATAAACTAAATCTCTTAATTGAAAAACAAGCCATTGGTTCTGTTCTAAATGTAAGTTCTCATACCTTAGATCGAGAAACCTGGAATAAAATTCTAACTCAAATTCATTCACCTTTTCGTCAAGGAAAAACAAAAACACCAGTCATTTATGGTGTTGATGCCATTCATGGAGCAAATTATGTGGTAGGTGGAACTTTATTTCCCCAAGAAATAGGACTGGCTGCAACATGGAATCCTGCATTGGCTAATAAAATGGGAGAAATCACAGCATATGAAACACGTGCGTCAGGTGTCCCTTGGAATTTTTCACCTGTTCTTGATTTAGGAAGACAACCACTATGGTCTCGGTTTTTTGAAACATTGGGAGAAGATCCACTATTGGCATCTCAACTAGGCGCAGAAATGGTTCGCGGATATCAGGGAACTAATCCTGCAGAATCAACACGAGTAGCTGCTTGTATGAAACACTTTGTTGGGTATAGTTTACCACGTTCAGGACGAGATAGAACACCTTCTTGGATTCCAGAAAGACAATTGAAAGAATTGTATTTACCCTCT
>JBIKQS010000234.1:0-4357 GCA_044349575.1 Crocinitomicaceae bacterium | reverse complement strand
TGCAAAAGTTGGATATTTTTCAAAGTCAATAATTATTGCTTTATCTACGATTTGCTCCTCAACTAAATCAGAAGTATAATAAACTAAATATTTCACTTTGTTTTTAAAGTCTTTTTCTTCGGCTTGTGCCAAAGAAAATAATTGTCCTTCAATTTTGTTTTTATCGGCTTCGTATTTATCAGGAGCTTTTACCTCTATAAAAAAGAAAGGATTTCCTTTTTCGTCTTTTACTAAAACATCAATTCTTGGGGCTAAACTCTGCCGCCCACCTGTAATAGAATACTCTTTTTCAATTTCTAAATTTTCGGCTTTATAGTCCAATTCATTAACCAATCTGTCAACTAAAAAGGCTCTTACAATTTCTTCATCGCCTGTCAACGCTTTAAGCACTCTGTTTAGCTTAACTTTTTCAGAATAAGAAACAGTTACTTCTTCAATATTGATTTTAGCAATACTATTTTTTTGCTTTTGTAGCTTATGTTCAACTATTTCAGTCCAATTCTTCATTATTTTCTATTCAAAATTATTAGTTCATAAAGGTAAGTTTTTCACCTCTGTTTCTGTCAAAAGTTGCCTCCAAATTGTCAACCGTCCACTTGTCGGGTGGTGGGTGGGCATTGGGTGCGGTTGGGCAAAATTAAATGTGGTGTTTTTGTATCGGCAATTGCGTTTGCGAAACACCTCTTTTAATTTTACGAAGCGTTGGCATTTCCTTCCGTTTTTCTGTCAGTTTATTGTCGAGTTGTCGGTCGTCCTACACTTGCTTGTAACTTACTTATAACATTACCAAAAGCAATTCAAGCAATCATCTGTTTGTTGTATTGGTTTACTATTAGCAACTTTTGTAAAAATATAAAAACTTTTTACAAATCATCAAATGGAGAACGAATTTGTTGTAAATTCCGTGTGCTAACATGGGTGTATATTTAACTTCGTTGCTGCTTCGCGGTCAGTTGTTCTGGAACTTGAGTGACCTAATAATTCTTGGATATAGCGTAAATCTATCACCCTCTTTCATTCTCCCTCAAGGGAGAAACTTCATTTTTTATATCCAACTTGTTTTCGAGTTGTTTGTTGCGTTTTCTGATTGTCTTTCTGGATGAGGTATTTTAAAACTTGTTCGATGTCGTCAAACTTTTGGTCTTGCTTTCGCGTAGCTTTCGCTTGCGCCGAAGCTTTAGCGAAGGAACACAGCGAAGCAAAGCCTCTGATTTCGTGAATGCTGTTTTTAATTAATTCTAGTTCTATTATTCATTTTTACATAAATATACGAAAAAATAATCAATAATTAGATTAGATATAAATCAAATTTGAAAATAAAAGAAATGAAATAAATCACATTTTGGCTATTCAGGAACTTTAATTTTTATTTATATCATTCCTTATTAAAACGCTTTATCTCTTTATCAAAGTCACTTTCGTAATTAATGTCTTGAATTATCCTGAATTTGTCAAATTCACCTTCGGCTTTCAATTTGGCTTCAAGCATGGAAACTTTACCTTGGTCTTTTAAAATGGGATAATTAGATAACTCAAGAAATTTTTCCAAAAAAATAATCCATTGGTTCATATTGAAAGCAATACCACGCTGTGCGTTATTTTCAGCCAAATCTAAATATGCGGATACAATTCTATTTAATTCGATAATGTGTTGATGCGATAGGTAATTTTTAGCCACAGTAACATCGCTTTTTAGAATTTTACCATCGGGAGCATCTTTCCAAGTTTTTAATCCCATATAAAGTTTAGTAGCATCCGCTTCTGTATAAATTATTTCTGCAGCTGTTTTTCCTGTTATTGCCCAATGAAGTTTATTCTGAAGATTAGCAAAAAAATGTTTTGTTTGCCCACTTTCCTTATCGTAATTAGTACTTAATGCATATAAATCCGTAATTTTTTGATAAAATCTTCGCTCGCTTGCCCTAATTTCCTTTATCCTCTCTAAAAGTTCATCAAAGTAATCTTGACCAAAGTTTTTTCCTTGTTTTAATCGCTCATCATCCATTACAAAACCCTTGATGATAAATTCATTGAGGGTTGAAGTTGCCCATTTTCTGAAATCAGTTGCTTGAGCTGAATTTACTCGGTAACCAACAGCTAAAATTGCTTCTAATCGATAAAATTTGGTTGAATAAGTTTTATTGTCTTTTGCAGTTGTTTCCAAAATGGAAATAACTGAATTTTCATTTAATTCTTTATTTTCGAATATATTTTTTAGGTGTTTGCTTATAGCAGGGACATTGACTCCAAACAATTCTGCAATTGCTTTTTGAGTGAGCCAAAAGGTTCCATTTTGAAAGTGAACAGAAACTTTCACCTTTTCACTAATTGAGCTGTAAAGTAATATTTCTCTAATTTGATTTTTTGCCAAGGTTATCTGAAATTAATAGTTTTTGATCTTATCTAACTTTAAATATAATAAAATTTTTTCAAAATTTAAACAAAAAAAAGACTGACTCTTATGAGACAGTCTTCTTTTAATTTGACCAATTTCTTAAAGCGTTCCTCGCTTTTCTTGCTCGCGTTCAATAGATTCAAAAAGCGCCTTGAAGTTTCCAGCTCCAAAACCTTTTGCTCCCATACGCTGAATTACTTCGTAAAATAGGGTAGGGCGATCTTCCACCGGTTTGGTGAATATTTGCAATAAATACCCTTCTTCATCTGCATCCACAAGGATGGATAGTTTTTGAAGTTCTTTAATATCTTCTTTCATCATATCTTTATGAACACCCAAACGCGTAGGTATTTCATCATAGTACGCTTGAGGTGGTGGTGGTAAAAATTCAACTCCACGGGCTTTTAAATCTGCAACTGTTGAAATAATATCATTCGTTGCCAAAGCTAAATGTTGCACACCGGCACCTTCATAGAAATCAATGTATTCCTCGATTTGAGATTTTTTCTTTCCTTCAGCAGGTTCGTTAATAGGAAATTTAATTCGACCGTTTCCGTTACTCATCACTTTACTCATTAATGCTGAATATTCAGTAGTAATTTGCTTGTCATCAAAAGTTAAAAAGTTTACAAAGCCCATTACATCTTCATACCACTTTACTGTATCATTCATTTGATTCCAGCCCACATTACCAACCATATGATCAATAAATTTCAAACCAACTGGTGCAGGATTATAGTCGCTTTCCCACTTTCTATATCCCGGTAAAAATTCACCCTTATAGTTTTTGCGCTCAACAAACATGTGAACAGTTTCACCGTAAGTATAAATACCTGCACGAACTACTTCACCATGTTCATCTTTTTCTACTACAGGTTCCATGTATACTTTTGCACCGCGTTTCACTGTTTCTTCAAATGATTTACGCGCATCTTCCACCCAAAGTGCAATAACTTTTACTCCATCTCCGTGTTTTTTAACATGCTCACCGATCGGAGAATCACTCACAAGTGCAGTAGTTAATACAAGTCTGATTTTATCTTGTTTTAATACGTAAGAAACTCGATCCTTTAATCCTGTTTCCAATCCAGCATAGGCATGAGATTGAAAGCCAAAAGCCGTTTTGTAATAATGCGCTGACTGTTTTGCATTACCCACGTAGAACTCAACGTAATCGGTTCCAAGTAGAGGTAAAAAATCTCCTGCACCCTCAAAAATCTTATCCAACCCGTATTCAACGTTTGAAACCTCTTTTTTTATTTCTTCTGACATAATAAAGTATTTATTAAATGTAATTAATTAGAATAACCAAGAATTCATATAATCAGTCATTTCAACTCCCAAAGCTTGTTTTGTAAGTTTTAGAGGTTTGAATGTATCTATCATAACTGCTAGTTCCTGCGTTTCTTTTTGACCAATACTACGTTCATACGCTCCAGGATGCGGTCCATGAGGAATTCCTGCAGGATGAAGAGTGATCTGACCTTTATCCACGTGATTTCTACTCATGAAATCGCCATCCACGTAATACAAAACTTCGTCTGAATCAATATTACTGTGGTTATAAGGAGCGGGAATAGAATCTGGATGATAATCATACATTCGTGGAACGAACGAACAGATTACAAACGCACCTGTTTCAAATGTTTGATGAACAGGAGGTGGTTGATGAACGCGACCCGTAATTGGTTCAAAATTATGAATGGAAAAAGCATACGGAAAATTATACCCATCCCAGCCAACTACATTGAAAGGATGATGCGCATAAACATAATCGTACATCGTATCTTCCTTCTTGATTTTTATTAAAAACTTACCATTCTCGTTGTGCGTTTCTAATGTATGTGGTGGTCGAATATCTCGTTCACAATAAGGTGAATGTTCTAACAATTGTCCAAACCAGTTTCTGTATCGTTTAGGTGTATAAATTGGATGAAACGATTGTATAATTAACAAACGATT
>JBIKQS010000233.1:0-4362 GCA_044349575.1 Crocinitomicaceae bacterium | reverse complement strand
GTATACTTTTTTAGTTGGATCTGTTTCAAAAATGGTATGTGCTTTGATTTCACAAGTTGGACAGCCAATTAAAGAAATTGCATTTGGTTGATTATAGAAAAATTTACTTTCATTCCCAGTACTGGAGCTTAACGAGATACCGAGTAATTCATATTTGTTTTGTTTTTCTTGGGGTTCAGGCGATTTCTTTGTTTTCTGAGAAAAAGAACTAATTGGAGCAGCCAAAAAATGTATAAGCAAAAAGGGTAAAGTATATTTGTTCATTATAAATAGTTTACATTAATATTTTCAAATGTAAATAAATTCAATTAAAGCGGGATATTAATTTACTCTTTTAGGCATCTTACAGCAAAACCATCACCATCAAAACCATCGTGGCAAGAACCAAATTGGAATTCTTTATTCTTTTCATCCTTACAAAAATAGATGCTTTCATCTGAATTCCTGCTCCAAAAATAAGCGATTTTACCCATTTGTTCGAATGAAGAAACTTCGACATAACCAGAAGGCATAATGTTGAATTTTGTTTTATTTGTTCCATTTTGGTTATTTAACCAATTGGTTTTGCTAATAAGAAGATCATTAATAGATCCATCATAAGTATAATTAGCATTTACATATTTTTCTAAACCTTTCCAATCCTGAAATCTTGGTATCTTCCAACCCTTGGGAGCAAGCCCTCTTGGGTCGTTTACGGCATAAAAATTATATAACTTGCTGTATAACTTGCCATTTGTTGTTTCAAAATTGTAATAACACCATGCAGGTTGATTATTTCTCAGATATTCTTGCCATTCTTCTATATTTTTTGCTTCTGCTATTGGTTCACCATTGGCAAAATGTTCAGTATTTAAATTCTCTATCATCCAAATTTGGTTCCCAAATTTCTTTGTTTTGTAGATTTTTTTCTCTACGGGATCTTTAAATTTTCTGGTTTGGGCAACGTTCATGGTAATGAACATAGAAAAAATGAAAAATGAAAAAATACGCATTCTGAAAACTTTTATTAACTTTTAAGTTCTAAATTAATACTGTTCTAATGTAGTTAAGTTACATTTAGAAATTGAACATGGTAATCTTCTCAGTCCTTCAAACAACGGACTGATAAACCATATTCCTTTCTAGTTTCACTGAAAAAAATGTAATCTTTAGGCAATAAAGTAAAATGTTCAGCATATTCACCTTTACCATAGTTCGTAAACTCTGTTTTGGTCCAATACGTAGCATATTTCTCAATGAAATTAAATCCATTTGCAAATTGACCACTAGGATATCCATTAAATCTACTTTCATTAGTCCCATTTCCTGAGAAAGTTCTTCCCATTACTTCTCTTGTGTTTCTACATTTTGTACATGGATTATTTTTTTTCTGTTCTTCAGTCCAATAAGAACAATTATCGCAAGTTAATTTTTCTTGCCAATCAATCCATCCAGATTCAGTTTTCATTTTTTTAGCTGCAACTTTTTCACCCAAAAATTTTGAAAGTTTTTTACATTCATCTATAGAAGGCACATGCCACCCATTAGGTGCTAAACCTCTTGGATCACTCACTGCATACCAATTGTACAATTTACCATACTTTTCTCCATTTTTTGGGTCATTGTCATAATAGCACCAAGCCGGTTGTCTGTTCTTACCAGCTTTCTCCCATTCTTCGGTTGTCCTTACTTCTGGTATTGGGTCACCATTTCGAAAAGTAGAAACGTTTAAATTTTCTGATGTCCAAGTTTGTGTACCAATTACTACAGATTTAAGATTTGCAGCGGGTCCTGTACTTTTATTATTCGGATCTTTTGAACTTGATTTACTACTAGCATCTTGTAATCTTTTTTGGGAATCTTCAGCCCAATCCTCCAGAGATTTAGCGTTAATATCACTTTCCTTCTCTGCTTTTTCCTTCATGCAACGAACAGAAAAACCTCTTTCATTGTACATCAATTCAATCTTTACACTGTCTTTGGATTTTTCAAGGTAACAATAGTCTGCTCCCTCATTGTTATATTTTGAGCTTGTCCACCAAAAAAAATAAACTCCCAAAGAAGAGAAATTTCCAGCTTTTCCTCTTCGTCCACCAGCTAAACCATTAAACCCATCCTTGTTGTAGCCACCACCTCCATACCATGTATCTGAACTTTTCATTTTTAATCCCGCCTGGCTAATACCTCCTTGTTGGTTGATCAGTGTTTTGCATTCCTCTGTTGAAGGTACATGCCACCCTTCGGGAGCCAAGCCTCTAGGGTCATTTACTGCATGCCAATTGTATAATTTTCCGTAGATTAAGCCATTTGCAGGATCATTGTTGTAATAACACCAACCAGGAGTTCCATTTTTCCCTGCTTGAACCCACTCCTCATTGGATGTTATCTCTTTGATTGGATCTCCATTTCTAAATCGATCAACATTTAAATTTTCTGCCATCCAAACTTGGTTTCCAATTTCAATGGTTTTGTAGGTTTTTCCATCTCGTTTATCTGTAAGCGTTCCTTTTTGTTGAGTAAATGCAATACAGAGAATATGGGTAAAAACAAGTGTAAACAAAAATTTCATGGTCATTTTTTTTCAAAAATAGAAAATAATTTCAATACCTTGAGCGATGCACAACGGTTTCATTTCAATTGCGTTACAGGTTAATTGATGTTGTTTATTTGAAAAAATCTGTATTTTTGATCAAAATTTATGCACAATGAAAGTACTTGTTATTTTAATTTCTGTTTTACTGGTCAATGTAGTGTTTGCTCAAAAAAGGTATCAACAAATTGTTGAAACAGAATACAGAGGAGATACAGTGGTGCTAATTTCAACGAAGGAACCTGTAACAGGTATTGTGTATCTCGAAAATAAAGAAGATGGGTTTTTAATGGAGGAGCAGTATGTCAATGGGATAAGAAATGGATATTCCAAGATGATAACAAACAATGTTGTTCTCAAATCAGAAAATTATAAAAATGGACTTACTGATGGAGAATCAAAGTGGTATTATGAAAATGGACAAAAGAAATTTGAAGGTTTTTATAAAGAGGGCAAGCAAGAAGGTATTACAAGATACTGGCACCCAAATGGGCAGCTGAAGTATGAAGTTAATATGGTAAATGGACTAGATGAAGGTCCTTTAAGTGTTTTTTTTGAAAATGGAAAACTAGAATGTAAGCTAAGCTATGTTAAGGGTAAAGTGGAGGGAGTAAGGACTGAATACTTTGAAAGTGGTAAAATGAAAAAAACAGAATTTTGGAAAGACGGGTTATTAGAAGGTCCTAGTATTACATTTTCAGAAAATGCTGCAAATGGCATGATTACAAGTAAAATTTCTTATAAAGCTGGAAAGCAACATGGTAAATGTCAATGGTTCTATGAAAAAAGCGTTTTACCCGGTCAATTGAAATGTGAAGCGAATTATATAGATGGAAATCAACATGGACTCACTTCATGGTGGTATGATAACGGTCAAATTTCAAATAAGGTTAAATACAATAATGGTAAAGAAAATGGAATATCTAAATCTTGGCATCAAAATGGAAAAATAGCAACCATACAAAAATGGAAATTTGGTCAACTACTAAGTGATAAGGCATGGGACGAGAATGGTAAAAAAATAATCGAAGCAATACCACCTCCTCCCCCTCCAGTAAACCCTGTTGAAGAGAATTAAAAAGTTATATAGAAATCATTCTCAAGTCTGAATCACCCCAACGTTATACGCTTTCTCTGCTTTTTTGTGGTTCGCCATTTCAATACCCATTGATATAACTTTGCGCGTTTCTACCGGATCAATTATCGCGTCAATCCAAAGCCTACTCGCTGCGTAATACGGTGAAATTTGTTTGTCGTACCTGTTTTTGATGCCGTCAAACAATTCTTTTTCGCGCTCTGGTGTGATTTCCTCTCCTCTTGCTTTCAAAGTTGCTACCTCAATTTGCAATAAAACTTTGGCTGCAGCAGCTCCACCCATTACGGCGATTTCAGCAGTTGGCCAGCCTACAATCAATCTTGGGTCATACGCTTTTCCACACATGGCATAATTTCCTGCACCATAGGAGTTTCCAATTACAATCGTGAATTTCGGAACTACTGAGTTGGCTTGGGCATTCACCATCTTCGCTCCGTCTTTGATGATGCCACCATGTTCGCTTTTTGAACCAACCATGAAACCAGTAACATCTTGCAAGAAAACTAAGGGAATATTTTTTTGATTACAATTCATGATAAAACGTGCTGACTTATCTGCAGAATCTGAATAGATTACACCACCAAATTGCATTTCTCCTTTGGCGTTTTTCACTACTTCACGCTGATTGGCAACAATTCCAACACTCCATCCATCAATGCGAGCATAAGCGCAGATGATAGATTTACCAAAATTAGGT